>JALHLL010000048.1 GCA_022844575.1 bacterium | reverse complement strand
GTGAAAAAGAAATACGAAAAGCAATGACTATTACCTCCGAAAGTAACGTAAGTAAATATCTGAAGAATGCTAAGAACAAAACGGTTGCGATTATTGGCGATATAATGATGGACAGATACTTCTGGGGTACTGTGTCGCGCATATCTCCGGAAGCACCGGTACCGGTTGTTGATATAGAAGAGGAAACAATGCATTTGGGGGGTGCCGCAAATGTAGGGTATAATCTCTGTTCGCTTGGACTAAAACCTATACTATGTGGAGTTATCGGCAACGATAATTCGGGTAAAAAGGTGATTGAACTATGTGAAAAAGCAGGTATAAACGCTTCCGTTCTTATTGAGGATTCGTATAGACCGACGACGGTAAAAACACGTATTATCGGGAATAATCAGCAAATTGCGCGTTTAGATAGAGAATCGAGAGAGACAATAAATTCGGAATCGGCTAGTGCAATAATGGAACGGCTTAAACAATACCCTGATATTTCTGCAATCGTATTTGAAGATTATAATAAAGGAGTGATTTCGCCTGAATTGATTTTTGCCGTAAAGGAATTTGCCAAACAAAAAGATATTCCGATTTTCGTTGATCCTAAAAGATCATACTTTTTCGATTATTCGGGAGTGTTTTGCTTTAAACCAAACAGAAAAGAAGCACAGGATTCTCTCGGATATTCGTTAAAAAATGAAGCAGATGTGGAAAAAGGCGGGAAGGAACTTCTTCAGCGTTTACAATGTGAAAATGTTCTTATTACGATGGGAGAAAAAGGTATGCGTCTGTTTGAAAAGAACGGTTATATCTCTTCTGTTCAAACCCATGCACGTCACGTGGCTGATGTTTCCGGAGCAGGTGATACGGTAATAGCTACATTGGCTGCTATGGTGGTGGGGGGTGCTTTTATTCGTGAAGCTGCTGCTATTGCGAATTATGCGGCAGGTGTGGTATGTGAGGAGCCGGGTATAGTTTCCATTACCCCGGAAAGGTTATTACAAGCAATAGATAGAGCAAACGATAATCAATAGTATGATCAAGAATATACTCTTTGACTTAGGTGGTGTGCTCTTTAACATTGATTATGCTATCACTGTGAAAGAGTTTGATCTCCGAACGCATAGAACAATGGAGTTTTCACAAGAGAACGAATTGAAAATAATTGCCGATTACGAAAAAGGGCTAATAACAACGGATTCTTTTCGAAAGAATTTATGCACATCATTCGGATTGGATAATGAACTGAAAACATCCGAATTTGATAAGGCATGGAATGCAATGTTACACGGTATTTACGATTTTGCCGTACCCACCATTAACTATATAAAAAAGGCAGGGTATCGTTTGGCTTTATTGAGTAATATTAATGAATTGCATTACACGGCTATAAAAGAAGAAACATCCGAGTTGTTTTCACTCTTTGAAAAAGTATTTTTATCGTATCGTATAGGAAAACGTAAACCCGATGAAGATACATTCCGATATGTTCTGGGACAATGTAGCTGGAATGCGAATGAGACATTATATATTGATGATGCACAAAGGCATATAGATGCTGCAAAACAATGTGGTTTGACGGTGTATCATTGGAAACAAGGTGAGAAGACAATAGCTGAAAGTATAGCAATAATTACGGAAATAATAAAAAGCAATGGTTAAGTTCTCCAATCCGATAAAGAATTTTTTATTAACGATATATAGATTGGTTTTACCCTTTGGCGAACCGATAAAATTCTTAAACGCTTTTCCTTCCTATATTTTATTTTTTGTACAAATGATAAAATATTCGGGAATGAAAGGGGCAGAAAAAATAAAAATTATTGATATTGCACCTCAGCTACACGATAAATTATCGACCACGCCCTTTTTAAGGCATTATTTTTATCAGGATATTTGGGCGGCGCGTAATATAGTGCAATCAAAAACCAATTGGCATGTGGATGTTGCTTCCCGAATTGATTATGTGGGTTTTTTAACCTCTGTTACGAAGGTAACGTTTATTGATATAAGACCTTTAGAAGCCAATTTACCCAATTTTGATTCGAGAGCGGGAAGTATATTGGCAATGCCCTTCGATGATAATTCCATACCATCGTTATCGTGTTTACATGTTGCCGAGCATATAGGGTTGGGGCGTTACGGCGATCCGCTCGACCCGATGGGAACAAAAAATGCTTGTAAGGAATTAACTCGTGTACTTTCCAAAGGAGGAAATCTATATTTTTCGCTTCCTATCGGTAAGGAACGATTGTGTTACAATGCTCATAGAATTCATTCGCCTCAACAGATTTTGGAATATTTTTCCGGATTAACATTAGTACGTTTATCGGGTATTGACGATAATAATAATTTTATTGAAAATCCTACATTGGAAATGTTGGCAAATTCGGATTATGCCTGCGGATTATTCCATTTTACAAAGGAATAAATATGAGTAATCCCACAATAGTAGAAAGAATTTACGCTAAGACAAGAGATAAAGAACGAGTAATTTTATTCCCCGACGCCGAAGATATAAGGGTATTACGGGCGGCTGAAATTTTACACAATGAATCAATTGCAATTCCTATACTTATTGGCGATACGGATAAAATTGAACAATTAGCTGACTCGGAAAAAATTAATTATTTGCCGGAGATAAAGGATCCGAACAATTCGGAATTGACTGAGCAATTTGCGGAACAATATTATGAACTCCGTAAAACAAAAGGGATTACCCTGAATGAATCTCGTGGGATAATGCGTTTACCCTTGTTTTGGGCGGGCATGGCATTAACCGCAAGATATGCAGCCGGATGTGTTGCAGGTTCATTATCGGCTACGGGTGATGTATTAAGAGCGGGAATCAGTACGGTCGGCTTGGCAAGCGGTATCAGAACGGTAAGCAGCTGGTTTTTAATGATAATGGAAGACAGGCTGATGGCTTATGCGGATTGTGGTGTTTTGCCATATCCTACAGATGAGCAGCTGAGTGACATTGCTTATTCTACATCATTAAACTTTACCAAAGTAACGGGTGAAGAACCGAAAGTGGCTTTTCTGTCCTTTTCCACACATGGTAGCGCGAAACATGAATCCGTTAAAAAAGTTCAGAACGCTTATAGTATTTTTTCAAAGAAATACCCGCACATTATAGCAGATGGGGAATTACAGGCCGATGCAGCTCTTATTCCCGCCATAGCTCAAAGAAAAGCTCCCGATTCCCCTATTTCGGGAGACGCGAATATTCTCGTTTTTCCGAATCTTGATGCAGGCAATATTGCCTATAAACTGACAGAGCGACTTGCCGGTGCAATAGCAATAGGTCCTTTGGTACAAGGGCTCGCAAAACCATATTGCGATTTATCGAGAGGTTGTTCCGTACAGGATATTGTTACAGTTGCCGCTATTACAGCATTAATGGCCGATATGAACTTATAAGTATAATACACATTCCGCAACTGCGCGTAATGTGTATTTCCCAAAACACTGAAATGATGTCATTTATCTTTTCTATTTTGAGCCCATACCTGAAGCCCTCCGGTAAACTTAGGGTCTTTTCTTTTAATTAGGGAATCGTAATAAGTTGCCGTTTTCATATCACCCGCTACATAATATGCCTCACCCATAGTGTCTATATAAGCTAAGTCGCCGGGGTAGTAAAGGTTCAGAAAATGAGCAAGAATAATTGCCTTGTTATATTCCCCGACTCTGATACATTCATATACTGCTTGATTAAATAATGAAGGTGCGATTTTTTTTGTAATTGCAGCTGTCAATAAACTATCCTTTTTTTCAAGAAGAATCAAGGTATCAATATCAGCAATTTGTTTAATCAAGCTAAAATAAGGTTTTGCATTATCCATTAACTCACGAATAGGAGCAAATAAAAAATAGGGTGGTAAATATGTTCCCTTTTGCTGATCATAACGTCCGAGTTTAATAATGGTGTCAACATCAAGCGATCTCGATTCGATTGCTCTACGCATATCGGTTAATCTGTCATGATAAATACCACCCTTTCTTTGAAGCTCGTTTTCGCTTACGGCACATAAGCAGGAAGCATGGAGAGATTTGTTTTGAGGAAAATAGAATAATAAATATTCCTTTGTCGGCTTAAAGCGATACGAAATATCCAAATGAAGTATGTGAATCGGAAATTCGGTGTTCGATAGTATTGTTGTATCCTTTTCAACAAACTCTATACGATTTGTGAAACTGCTTATATCGGTATTGGACAGAAAGCCATTGTTAATACTATATTGCCAATTTGACCTTGCCGTAAATAGTGTGACATTACGTTTAAAAAACGGAGTTATACCCGATAAACTATGTAAATGCCAATGCGAATGGAGAATGTATTTTACAGGCTTACCATTGTACGTTTTATCCAAAAAACGGATAAATTCTTCGGCTTTCACACTATCTTCATGAAGGTTTTTACTCATATTGCCACCTTCGTCTATAAAAGGTAATTCAATAATCGACAAAAAATCGGGATATTCGATAATGGTGGCTTGGCTTGTATGTATACTATCCATACGAATAAATGAAATTCTTTCGGAAAAGCGATTAAGCAGAAAATTATTCTGTGCCGAAATGCTATCGAAAGCAAAAAAAGCGAATATGCTTATAATAATGATATTAAATTTCATGGTATTTCCGTAAAAAACAGACAAAGATTTATCAATCTGTCATAAATGACAGATTGATATTAAGAATTAATTGATTAGGGAATGTATTGGACTACGCTACAATGATAAACGTAGTGAACGAAGGGAGAATTTTTCGAGCTTAATACCGCTTCGGTTTTATCCGAAGCGGTATTAATTGTATAGAGCGGGTATATTATTTTTTGCGTTTTTTGGTGGATTTGTTGGTTTTCGCGTCATCTTGTGCCGGAGGAATTGCCATAACAGGTGCAGGTATTCCGTTATTTTTCACGCTAATTGTTGATGGTGACGGAGGTGTTGCCGTTGTAGCGGATGCGTCTGTTTTCGGCCCTTCCACATTACCGTATGCCATAATTTCGAGAGTCGGGAAATCAGGATGAGTTGTTTTCATTTTTACAGTACTGTTAAAATAACCGGCTTTTTCGGGAATATAAGTAGCTGTTACCTGAGCTTGTTCGCCAGCTTTAAGGGTTTTGTTTTGTTTCCAATCGATGGTAAGACCATTTGTTGCTTCAAAATCAGATAATGTGATTTCTTTATCGGAATTATTTTTAATACTCACATTTGCTGATGACTTTTGCCCCGGTGTCATACCGGTAAATACAAAATACTGCGATGGCAATATTTGAACGGCACGAATGATATTTGCTTTTAGACTGTAAATTACTGTTGATGCTGTTGGGTCATTCGATGTGATGGTAATGCTTTTTGTCAAATCACCACTACTTGCACCTACATTCAAACTTACTTTAACGGTTGCAGTATCACCCGGGCTAAGTTTATCTTTATCAATAGGTGCGGCAGTACAACCGCAACCCGGTTTTACGCCAGTTACATTCAAAACTTCATTACCTCTATTCACAATTTTAACAGTTGCTTGTAAAGGTGTTTGTTTTGCATTAACATTACCCCAATTATAGGTATTACCGCCTACAATTTCCATTTTGGGCTGAGCTATTGCAGTTGTTGCAGCGCAAATAGCTATTGCTGCTACGGACATTAAAAATCGTTTCATAATGAAACCTCCATAAAATTAAGTGATGCGTTTATATGGAACGCTAAAAAAAATTACTGAATTAATAATCGTTGTATTATTCTTTCGCCTTCGGTTGTTGAGACCGATAATAAATATAAGCCGCCCGTTATATCGTCAAGCGGCAAACGTACTATTTGCTCACCTGCCGATTGTTCGGATTGAGATAATAATTCTTTTCTGAATGTTCCGTCGGCTGTATAAAGTGTTATTGTTATTGTTCTCGGTTGAATAAGTACATATCGGCATTGTGCCGAGCCATGTGCAGGATTCGGGTAAACAGCACTCTGCGTTATTGCACCGGCATCGGAACTGCAAATATCAAACATTGTAGCCCTGCCACGAAATGCACTGCATGCTTCTTCAGAACGGATATGCTTACAAACTATATCCGTATGTACTTGTAATTCATTTTTTATAGAAAGTACAAAACGTTCCGGTAATGCAGAAATAAAACGTTGCTCAGGTATATACCATAATGTTATGATTGCCGATTTTTTTTCATTATCAAGCGTAATACGAATTGGTACGAGTTGATTAAGAAGCGGTAATGTTCCGCCTACATTCTTATCATTGTCCGATAATTGATTCGCAGTTTCTGTCGGAATTAAATCGCCGGTTAATAATGAACTTCGATTGACAATAAATGATGAAGATTCATTGTTATTATTTAGAGGGCGATATGTAATGACAACAGGATGTAATACAGTATTATTACTATTTGTGGACAAAGTATTTTTCCACGTATTCGTACCGAGTTGTAATTGAGAGACTGTAAATCGTGAAGAGGATGTATCGGGATGAAGATTTCTTTCTTGTATTTGTACTTGCACTATATCATTATTGATAATAATGCCGAGTTTGTTTAATTCTTCTTTCGATAAACTTATAAATATCATACCGTCTATATTGGCATGACGTTCTTCAAGCGAATCAATAAGCGAATTATGAGAATTTTTTTTAAATATCGTTTGTTCTGTTTTTATTAGGGATTTAGGTATAGGTGTATCGGACTGCACCGTTTGTATAGGATTTTCAACGATAGCACGCTTATGTTCGGAAATAGTTTGTTGATCGACACTTCGTTTATCAATACTATCATTGTTATTATACAATAATGCTGTAATAATACCGAGAGAAATAATGGATACTATACCGACTGTAAAAGAATGCCGCGGAAGCATTGTAGTTTTCTCCAAAGGAGTATGTACACTATTCCGGCTCATAATACCTTGTATTTCACTCTCGGAGAGCAGAGAAGTATCATTACTGATGTCACGGAGCCGATCGAAACGCAGATTTTTTTTCATAAGTGATCCGCTCCCGTAACAGACATTGATTCTTTATAATGAGGAATACTAAACTCATCGGATAATAAAACGGCAAGTGCGCGTTTAGCTCTGTAAATGCGTACTTTTACGGCAGCTTGATTGCTGTTCTGTATTGCTGCTATTTCCTTATGAGAATATCCCATTATTTCCGCCAAAATGATTGCTTCCTGTTGTGTATCGGGTAAAGTACCCATTGCTTTGTATAGTAACTTTTCTTCTAAGAGACTTTCTGGTGAATCGCCGCCGGAAAACAAATCATCCAATTCTTGACTTGAATGATGTACTAAGTGACCTGATTTTTTCTGTTCTTGAAACAATCGCCTTGCTATAGTCATTGCATAACTTTTAAAGGCACTCTTGTTTTTTATCGTATCAAAATGTTCAAAACATCGTGCAATGGTTTCCGCCGTCAACTCCTTTGCTTCATCGCGATTCCTCGTCAGAAACAAGGTAAAACGCTCAATATCGCGTTGCACGGGTGATAAGCAAGTCATAAACTGTTCTTGCTTATCAATAATATGCTTTGAGTATTGCTGACGAAATGCTTTCACAAAGTAGAAGAGGGTGAAACACACAAAAGGTAACAGAGCAATACGAAATTCGTGAAAAAACGATCGTGTACAAAACAAAATATCCCACTGATACAGGAAAACATCATCTGACAATGGCATACAATGCCGTAAGGTACACTATTCATAAATATTACGTATTTTGTATTCTAACCTGTTGCAAAAAAATGGATTGATATTATGAAAAATCCGTTAGCCATCATAAGTTTTTTTGTAGTGCATATACTGCTCGTACTACCGCTTTATAGTCAGAAAGAAGCTACACATTGGTTTTTTGGCGATGGGCAGGGATTAACATTCGCAAGCGGGAAGTTAGCTACTTTGCCTAAGTTAAGGTTAACAGCCGATGAAGCTACAGTTTCCATGTCTCACCCTATTACAGGGCAATTTCAGTTTTATTTTGATGGTACTACAGTTTGGAGTGTACGCTCCAATGCCATCATGAAAAACGGCTCGAATATGCAAAGCGGAAAGTCATCATCCATGGGCGGACTTTCAATGCCCTTTATGAGTAATCCGAATAAATTTTTCCTTTTTACTGTGCCTTGTCTTACGGGTTTTGATAATCTACGTACCGAGAACATGGTCGTAAATGAAATAGATATGGCGGCAGATGGAGCAAAGGGTGAAATAACACTGAAAAATAAAGTGCTTCATAAATTTACGAATGAAAAGATTACGGGTACGCTTACTTGTGATGGCAAAGGGTATTGGATTATTGTACATGATAAGGAAGATGCCGTCTTTTATGCTTATAAGATTAATAATGATGTTTTAGACCCTAATCCTGTAATAAGCAGGGTTGGAAATGTTCCAAAAGGGCATGATAGGGTAACATCTATTCTCGGACAAATGAAGATGAGTCCCGATGGTTCAAAACTTGCTATGTCTGATGGAGACCGTGGTGTGGAACTATACAGATTTAATAAAAAAACGGGAGCAATAACCGACCCTATTACTATACCTGCTCCACTATCGCCTAACAACTCGACGATATACCCATTGATGTATAGCGTATCGTTTTCACCTAATAGTCGCTTACTTTATATATTCGGCGAAAGTACACGATCACGAGTATATCGTATTTACCAATACGATGTTTCGCGATATAGTAGAACTCTCATACTCGGATCGCAATATGTTACAGCCGATTTATCGAAAGGGGATTTACTCATCAGCGCTTTGTCATTGGCACCGGATGGTAAATTGTATTTTCATACGACAACCGACTCGATTGACCCCAATACGAAAGACGCATTGCGTTTTCTCCATTCGATTGATAAACCGAATGTAAAAGGTTCGGGATGTAAGCTGAATTGGAGAGTATTACGTATATCTCCATACACATGTCTCGGTTTGCCAAACTATATGGATTATCTGTTTGCAAGCGATAGTCTTTCTATTAACTGTACAAAACCAAGACCCAAATTCGCATTTACGCCCGACAGCGTTTGTCTGGGAGGAATGATAAGGATTTTTGATATGACGGAGAATGCTCAAGATTGGGTATGGAAATTCCCCGGCGGTAAACCTTCGGAATGGTATGAAAAATCCCCCCCAATGATTCGATACGATACAGCCGGAAATTATGAGATAACTCTCACAGCACATAATAGTAATGGTGATTCGACAATAGTAAAAAAAATCCATGTATTTGAAGCACCATATGTTGATGCCGGTAGAGACAAATATACATGCGGTGCGACAGTAGTAATCGGAACGCCTGCCGAGAACGGATACACCTACGCTTGGTCACCTAAACAAGGATTGAATGATAGTACTCTTGCTATGCCAACCGTGAGCATAGGAACAAAGGTACAAAAGTATATTGTTACGGTAACTGACCCGCGAGGATGTACGGCGCGAGATACTGTGCTCGTCGGGCCAATGAACGGAACTCTCGCCGATAGAGTAGTGCAAGTATGTAGGGGGTTCTCTGCTCAGGTAACTATTGAAGGCGAGGGAACAATAACATGGAAACCGACCGATGGAGTAAGTAATCCTAATTCTTTTAATCCGATACTTTCTCCGATACAAACAATGGTGTATGAAGTTGTTGTACAAAGCGGACTTTGTAAAGATACTGTACTTATTACTCTAAAGATAAATGAATTACCGGTGGCTGATGCAGGACCCGATCGATCCGTATGCGGTAATAGTGTGTCTATAGGTTCATCGATTTTGGCGGGATACTCATACTTATGGTCACCCGGCAAAGGGTTAAGCGATTCGACATTTGCAAGTCCTGTAGTAACTACTACTGAGAACATGCGATACGTACTTACCATAACAAGCCCTGAAGGTTGCAGAGACACGGATACTGTTGATGTGAGTATTTCAGATTTTGGCATAGTTGTATCGAATGATACGACAATGTGTATAGGAGGTACAGCTTTCCTTACAGCACGAGGTGCTACCGATTATGAATGGTCGCCTGCTGTGGGGCTTAACTCAACAACCGTAGCAAATCCGAGAGCCAAACCATTAGTAACCACAAGATATAAGGTAATAGGTAAAAGTGGTGTATGTACCGATTCTGCATATATAACGGTTACGGTTCAGCCACCACCAAAGGCAAATGCAGGTGAGGATATTTCCTTATGTGGGAATTCGGGAACAATCGGTGCTCCGTCCGAAAAAGGTCTCACTTATACATGGCTGCCAACAAAGGGATTGAACGATGCAACAAATGCGATGCCTACGGTAATGACGGAAGTAAACACTAAATATATTCTGAAGGTAACAAATCAACTCGGTTGTTTTTCATTCGATACGGTATTGGTGAAAGTGGGCAGTTTGACAGCCGAGATTTCTAATGATACATCGATTTGTGCAGGAAATTGGGCGCAACTTATTGCTTCCGGTGGTACCGAGTATAACTGGAAACCTGTTACAGGTCTCGATAATCCGAAAAGTGCAACCCCAAGAGCTATGCCCCAAACTACCACTACCTATACGGTGACGGTATCAAGTGGTATTTGCCGTGATTCGGCAGTGGTAACAGTAGCCGTTGTGCCTCAGCCGACTGTTGATGCCGGTAAAGATGCGGAAATATGCACGAGTGGTGAAGTTACGATAGGTGCTGATGCGGTGCTGAATACAAGTTATGAATGGAAAGACAAGGGTGGAAATATCATTGGTTCGACGCCTCGAATAAATGTAAAACCGAATCTTACTTCATATTATGTACTAACGGCTTCCAATTCTTTGGGTTGTTCGGTACATGATACGGTATATATAAAAGTTATGGCTTACCCCGTATTGACAACATCGCCGGATGAAGATATTTGCAGAGGTGATACGATAACATTAGAAGCAAATGGCGCCATGCGATATGAATGGAGTTGGAACGGTTCTGTTTTCTCGGACAAGAAAATTACGATTGTGCCGCAAAATACAGGTATGTGTACCGTTATAGGGTATAATGAATTAGGGTGTGCCGATACGGCTGTTGTACATTTTACCGTAAGGCAAACTATTACAAGGATGTTTACATTATTATGTCTCTCACCTGCTTCGAAAGAATTCAACATCGGCGAGAATATTCCGACAAGAATAACAATTCCGAAAGGAATTACGGAATTTGCCTTGACGATACTCCATGAAAAGGGAACATTTGTGCCGCAACTGACCATGACGAGCACTTTGGGCAATACATGGGTTATAAATAAGGATATCAATGAAGAGTTCGTAAAAATCAGAGGGATCGGTAATGATACTCTTGGAGGATATATCGAATATAGTTACGTAATGTTTTTACCTTCCAAATGGACAGAAGAAAAGCACTTTACTATGAGTGTTGATGAGGTAAAACCGATTGTGTGCGCGGAGTATCGTATGGAAGACACAAAAGTACGATTAAGTACATATTGTGCTAATGGATTTAGAGGAGTAGTGGGTTCTAATACTCCGTTTTCATTACAAAGTATATACCCCAATCCTGTCAATGATAATAACATATCCATAGAGTATAGTATAGGTTTGGAAATAGGTGTCGGTATTTCTATTCTTAATGCCATGGGTGAAGAAGTATATAAAACACCGATGAATATGCAAAAGGAGGGTTATTATACTCTAGATGCTGATATTGATACCCTGAGTGCAGGCATTTATTTTGTACGAATGAAAACGCCGATATATAATCAAACTATACAGTTTATAAAAGAATAAAGATATGATATTACACAAATTATAAACGATACATCGTATCGTTTATAATTACATATGTTACATATGAGCATATAAAAAGGACATTAGAAACTGTCTCAATCCCCAAACATAATACTTTTTTATACATAGTATTCCGTATGTGTTTTGCAGTGAAAGCTTAAGTGTTTCTTAAAAGAAATTCCGACCTACACAATTTTCTGAAAAACATTTCGTTTCCACGCCGATACAAGGTTCTACCACATATTAAAAACGGGATATTATAATATCTCCCGTTTTACAATTTTTATTTTTCATATACTGTATCAGGGGATTTATATGAAGGCGATTTTCGCATTCACAAGTATTATAGTGTGTTTACTGTTCAATTCCGTTTTGTATGCACAAGATTCGACCCGTAGCGTCGGTATAATAACGGGTTCGGTAGTAAATGCCATTACTCAAGCGCCGATTGCCGGAGCCACTATTCGGGTAGTCGGCACAAAATATGGGGCAGTTTCCAAATCTGACGGACGTTTTACAATACGTAATATACCTGCAGGTATCTATACTGTTCTTGCGTCCTATATCGGCTTTACACCGCTCAATAAGTCGGATATTGTCGTCTCAACCGGAAAACCGTATTCGATAGTGTTTGAGCTTACGGAATCAACTATCCAAACCGAAGAGGTGCAGGTAACGGCAAGTTATTTCAGTCGCAATCCCGAAACGATAACAAGCACACAGACACTTAATGCGGAGGATGTGCGACGCGCTCCGGGTGTGCAGGAGGATATTGTTCGTGCTGTGGCATTATTACCCGGTGTAAGCGTAACACAAGCGGGACGTAATGATTTGATTGTGCGGGGTGGTGCGCCGTTTGAAAACTTGTTTATTGTAGATAATATAGAAGTGCCGAATATTAACCATTTCGGTTCACAGGGTTCTACGGGTGGGCCTCTTTCCATTATCAATATTGATTTTGTGCGTGAAGCCAATTTTGCTGCGGGCGGTTTCCAAACTCGATATGGCGACCGTTTATCATCGCTTACCAATATTACATTAAGAAACGGGAATGAAGAAGTTTTTGGCGGCGAACTGAATTTATCGGCCACGGGTTTCGGAATTATCGGCGAGGGACCCATCGGCGATAAAGGATCATATTTGTTCAGTGTACGCAGAAGTTATCTCGATCTAATATTTAAGGCTGCAGGTTTCAGTTTTATTCCTGAATACTGGGATGTTCAAACGAAAATAAATTACCGCTTGGATGAATCGAACTCATTAACATTTTTGGCTATCGGGGCAATAAATACGGTAAGTTTTAATAATGATGATGCCGAAGATAAATCGAAAAATGAAAGAATTTTGGCTCCGGAACAAAACCAGTATTTCAGCGGACTTACATGGAAATCACTTTTCAAGGACGGATATGCTTCCGTAACGCTTGGCAGAACATTTACCAATTTTGATTCCCGTCAACGTGATTCGACCTTAACGGATATTTTTCGTAATACATCATCGGAAGGCGAAAATTCCATTCGTGCAGATATTTTTATTCAACTATCACCGCAAACGGAAATAATATTCGGAAATACGGCAAAATTTGCTTCATTGTTGAAATATGATTTATTAGTGCCGGAAAATCTTCGTCGTGATAATGCGGGAATCGGACGCGCGCTTGATACCACAACAGATTTTACGGCTTTGAGAAATGCAATGTATGCAACCCTTACATCGAAATTGACAGATAATATATCGGCTACTCTTGGAGCGCGTTTTGATTATTATGATTTTTTGGAATCGAAAGCATATTTTTCTCCAAGAGTAGGATTGAGTTATGCTACACATGATAATGGTAGTATTAATATAACAGCGGGTAGATATTATCAGCCGCCTCAATATATTTGGCTTGTGGGTGATGCCTCCAACGGTAAAAATTTAAAAGCATTACAAGCAGATCAAGTAATAGCAGGTTATGAATTAAAATTGACTTCCGCATTAAAATTGCAAATTGAAGGATATTATAAACGATATGAGAATTATCCGGCACGTGTGTACCGCCCTCAAGCCGTACTTTCTCCTTCGGGATTTGATGATGTATTTAACGATATACCCTTCGGTTTGGAGCCGATAGTTAACTCGGGAACGGGTTATGCACGTGGTTTTGAAATTTTTGTACAAAAAAAATTAGATGAAATACCATTGTACGGTTTGATAAGTATATCGGTGAATGAAACTCGTTTTAAGGCACTTGACGGAATAGAAAGAGCCGGTTCATTCGATAGCCGTTATGTAGGAAATATAGCTGTCGGGTATCGTTTTAATGAAGAATGGGAAATTTCCTCAAAGTTCCGTATTGCAAGTGGTTTGCCGACAACTCCATTTATTACCACCGGAGATAAAATCGGCTCGCTTGATTTTTCCCGATTTAATGAAGGGGATCGTTTACCCACATTCCATGCTTTGGATATACGTATTGATAAACGATGGAATTTTACGGGATTGCAATTGGTTACCTATATTGATATTCAGAATATATATGCTCGTAAAAATATCAGTGCAATCAGATGGGATAGAAGAACAAATAAAGCGGAGTTTAATGAATCAATAGGCATATTGCCAAGTATCGGGATTAACATCGAATTCTAATATATCGTACCTAATCGTATCTATATGCTGGGGCTTATACCATTTAATATGGTATAAGCCCTTTTTGCTGAAACATAGTTTATCGGGAAGTATCAATTCCATTAGAAAGGGTTATTGTTTCGATTCTAAAGCAATATTGTGACAAATTGTAAGGACAGCTATTATTACCTAATGGTTTATTGTGCAGAGTGTAATAAAGGCATTACCCTTCGGTCAGACTTATTACAGTAAAACCGAGCCATACCCGACGAAATAAAGCCGGATAGGGAAAATATATTACAAGTGTTTTTCCACAAGATATAATGCAGAAAAGAACGGTTCTCTCTGTTCTTGATATGGAAAACAAAATCAAAATTCACCACATTTCTCACTATTCGTAGTTGTACTATGAAATATTTATCCTTTTTGTTTGTACTCATCACCACATCAACTCCCCTTTTTTCGCAAGAAACGGGAACATTCTTCAATACGGTTACATATAATGGCATGGATCGCCGAATCCATTATTATGTGCCGCAAAACTATAATGCGAACAATCGCTATAAACTTGTTGTAGGACTTCATGGCTGTGCCGGTACTACCGAAGCCATATCATGGCGTAATGCCTTACGCTTTTTATCGGATAGTATCAATGCCATTGTCGTCTGTCCCGAAGGGTTGAATGCGGGATTTATGGGAGAAGAGCTGAATCTTATCACGATGGTTATGGATACGACGAAAGAAATGTATTCGATAGATTCCACCAATATTTTTTTAACGGGATTCTCTTGTAATGGTTTTACAACTGCTTTTATGGGAACACGGTTCGATACTCGTTTTCGAGGTATTATTCCCTTTAATGCAGCGTTAATGGAAGAAGATTTTACGCTCAATTTATTTAATTATTCGAATAGTGTTTCTACATGTGTTTGTGTCGGAAATCTTGACCCGGGTTTGGAACTCAATAAACGTTTGTATGATAGCTTGAGTATGAATGAGAGTAAGGTTTTATACAATGAAATAGAAGGTATTGATCATACCTATGTATTCGGTGGATTTGAAAATGAAATGATGGAATGTTTCCGATTTTTCGGTGACGATATTGTTGCTTCTGCTGCTGATAATAATACGAAACAAGAAATGACCATTATGCCGAACCCTGTTCTCTTGGATTTTATTCTCGTATCTGAGAAGGAATTAAAAAATAGCACGATAACAATATTCGATATATATGGAAAAGTTGTTTATCGTTTATCGAATGTATATGACACCAAAGTATATATTCGTGATTTTGAATCAGTACCGGGTGTTTATATAGTAAGGGTTTCAGAAGGGATGAATGTTATTCTCGAAAAAAGTTTTGTGAAGCTTTAATTCTTTATAAAATTGTTTTTTAAATTCGTTAGAATTCGGATTACCGAAAAGATAAAATAGCTACAGATGTTTTGTTTTACGCTTACTCTCCCAAGGTGATGGTTCATTCCTCCGAAAATGCGGATAATTATGTCTCTTTTCGGAGGAAACACCATCATACGGTGTAGGTGTTTCGGAAAAAAGAACGGAAGGAAATAAATCGGTTTTTATGGCAGGTTCAAAAGCCCATTCTTTGTGATTATATGCACAAACGGGCAAACATGCCGAGCAATATTTTTCCTTGCCGAAATAAGGGAAACATTTACCCGTATCAACTGTATAACGGTCATTACCCAAATGATCTTTACCGGCAAGAGCATTTCTTTCTTCGGGAATGGCATCGGCGGGGCAGTAAATTCTGCATGCTCTGCAATTATCGCAGAAACGAGCAATTCCCGCATCAATAGGTTTATCGGT
>JALHLL010000047.1 GCA_022844575.1 bacterium | reverse complement strand
AGGCAGTCATTCATTAGGTAAATGATTCGGCAATTATGCACATATCCGTTGTTTCGTACATCCCCTGAAGTGCATCTACTACAAAATTACTCTTTTTTAGGTATGAATCGCATTCTTCGCACAAAAGTTGTTTCTATTTCAAAAAAATAAAACATCCCATCCTACCCGATAGCACGCCATTACGCCTATAGGAGTGGAAACTTGTATCGGTAATGGTGCAATCATTCGCTTTCTCAATATTATATTCCGATAAACCACAATGTAATAATTGATTCATAATCTGCTTCCGATTATCAAACGAATATTTGCCATTTGCTGTTTTTGTTCTTGATTTCGGAAAAAATCGGGCTACATCCCAATCTACTTCATACACCTCTGCCGAAGCACAAGGAGTTATCCATGCCTTTATATGTTCGGGCTTGCACCCATGTAGATTCCTCATTTTCATCAGCATTTTTTCTGCAATCTTTTTCTGAGTTCCGCGCCAGCCCGAATGTACAATTCCCGCTACTTTTTGTTGCGAGTCATAACAAACTACACCGCAACAGTCTGCAAGTTTTACCATCAATGCTATCCCCTTACAATCCGTAATAAAACCATCAGCTTCGAGAACCGACTGACCTTTATAGCGAATATCAGCTACCTCATCTCCATGAACTTGGCGTGCACTCACCAAACAATCATCTCCTATGCCAAACTGCGTGCAAAGTATATGACGATAAAGCTGAACCTGTTCCTCTGAAAAGACATTAGTCTCTCCCATACTTATCCCATAGGGCGGATAACTCTCCTCCATGCGCTTTGTTAACCCGATAATAACATTATCATTATCGGAAAATACAGGCGCAAGTATATCAATCATTTTTTGCTCCTTTGATGGCGGCAATATTCCTTTGGATGCCCTTCAGCTTCGTTCTTTTTATCGGACTTTTGCGAAATCGTTCGCTAAACTCATCTTGAACCATAGTTTCAAGTTTTACATAATCAATCGAAGTTTCATTGTTGCGCGGTTCAAAGCTTTTCTCTTCCGTATGCTTTTGAAAACGATTCCAAGGACACACATCTTGGCATATATCACAACCGAAAAGCCAACCGTTCATGTTTTGGGCAATAGGTTCGGGAATACATGTATCCGGTTTTGCTTCTATAGTCCAATATGAAATACATTTTCCGGCATCCACAACATATGGCTGAACAATGGCATTGGTAGGGCAAGCATCCAAACATGCAGTGCAACTACCGCAAAAATCTTGTATAGGCGCATCAGGTATAAGTTCCGCCGTTGTTATAATAATACCGATAAAAAACCATGACCCATAACCCCGCGAAATTATATTTGAATGTTTGCCCTGCCAACCTACGCCTGCTTTCACAGCCCATTGTTTTTCCAATATCGGACCCGTATCCGTATAGTATCTGCTTTCCGTATCGGGATATAGTTCTTTTATGTACTTGCTCAATTTTTCGAGTTTCGGAGGCAGAATATCGTGATAGTCGTCGCCCCAGGCATAACGAGCAAGTTTACCCGATGTGTCTGACTCACCTGAAGGATGTATATGAGGGGTATGGTAATTATGGGTAAGAACGATAACAGAGCGAGCATCAGGCACTATAAGCGATATATCCTTTCGTTTTTCACTATTACGCTCCATATACCCCAAGTGTGCATGATACCCTAAGCTAAGCCATTGTTCATAACGGATATATTCATCGACCAGTTCTTCAACGGCTGCAATACCGCAATCGGAAAAACCTAACTCAAGCGCATACCTCTTTATAGCACCTGTGTTGTCCGACATCATATCTTTTTCCATGTATTCCTACCCTTTTACATCCGAAACCATATACAAAATTATAGATGTTTTACTGTGAAAGGATGGAAAAGTACATAAACTTTTCTTGAAAGTACATAGCGTTTTACACATAGCTTTCTTTTTCAATAATCGGGAAATTGAAGGTATTTGTTAATCATTACATTCTTGATTATAAACTACGCTATTTTTGCGTTATTACTCTTTACTCCGTACAATAGCCATTCCATGATAGAAGAAGATAGAAAACGACAAAAAGCGTTGAACATAAGAAAAAAAAACAATGATGAGAGGCAAATAAACAATCTCGTCATTCAAGGAAAAATACCACCGCATTCAATGGAAGCGGAAATGGCTGTTTTGGGTTCCATGATGTTAGATACGGCAGCCGTTGCCAAATCAATAGAGATTGTACAACCTGAATATTTCTATCGAGATACACACAAAAGGATATATGAAGCGATGCTCGGCTTATTTGAAAGGCGAGTGGAAATTGACTTGTTAACTCTATCCGAGGAGCTAAGGCGAAGAGGAATTTTGGAAGATGTAGGCGGTACATTTTACCTTACGGAACTGAATATGAGTTCACCTACGGCTTCCAATATAGAGCATCATTGCCGTATTGTGCAGGAACGTTGGCTGAAACGATCTCTCATTGGCACAGCAGGGGAAATTTTGACTCGGTGTTATGATGAAACTACCGATGCCCTTGAAGAGATTGATAAAGCGGAGGCGCAGATTTTCGACATTGCCGAAAAGCGGTTGCGTCGCGGTTTTTTAACAATGAATGACCTTGCCCATAAAACATTCACCTTTATTTCCGAAATGTTGAATAAAGGTGAGCATAGCGGCATTACGGGCATACCGACGGGCTTTGTAAAATTGGATGAGATGCTTTCGGGTTTGCAGAAGTCGGACTTTATAGTTCTTGCTGCCCGCCCTTCGATGGGTAAAACGGCTTTAGCATTATCCATGTGCCGAAATGCTGCCATCGTCTATGAAAAACCCGTTGCCATTTTTTCGCTTGAGATGGCGGCAACACAGTTAATGCAACGTTTATTGGCAGCAGAAGCACAAATCAATTTATCGAAGTTTCGCGGCGGTCGGCTTACGCAGGATATGATGCCCAAAATTTTGGATGCCATTAATCGCTTGGCAGAATCGCCTATTTACATTGACGACAGCCCTTCTCTTTCCATAATGGAAATGAGAGCAAAGTGTCGACGTTTAAAAGCCGAATATGATATACAACTTGTTGTTGTGGATTATTTGCAGCTCATGTCATCGCCAAAGGCGGAAAGTCGCGAAAGAGAAATTTCCATTATATCACGCTCCCTGAAGCAAATTGCTAAGGAGCTTGATATTCCCGTTATTGCATTGGCGCAGTTAAACAGGGGTGTAGAAGCAAGAGCAGATAAGACACCGATGCTTTCCGATTTAAGGGAATCGGGTTCAATAGAGCAGGATGCCGATGTTGTTATGTTTGTAAACCGTAGAGAATATTACGGAATTACCACATATGATGATGGTGCTCCGACCGATGGAACGGCAGAAATAATAATAGGTAAACAAAGGAATGGCAGTACGGGCGAAGTACGCTTGGCATTCTTAAAAGAGCTTGCGCGATTTGAAAACTTGGCAACACACCATGATTTGCCTCCCACTTATGGTAATACCGGCTACGACGATGTTGCATTTTAATCATATTGTATCATTTACTAATTAAATATATTATGAAAAAAATATTTTCTCCGGTACCACTTTCTTTCGATAGTTTATTACTTGTGTTAAGACTTGCTTTCGGTTGTGCAATGATTTACGGACATGGGTGGGTAAAATTCGGTAAACTATACCAAAACCCTATTAAGTTTTATGATTTTATGGGGCTTGGTATGGAGTTTACTTTGTACTTGGCAGTTTTCGCAGAACTTTTTTGTGCCTTCTGTGTTATTGTAGGTTTGGGTACGCGATTAATGTCAATACCCATATTTTTCACAATGGTTGTCGCCGTATTTTTGGTTCTCGATGCAAAACCTTTTAGTGATCAAAGAGAATTGGCTTTCTGTTATATGATTGTTTTCGGACTTCTTATATATAGTGGAGCCGGAAAATACTCTGTAGATTCGATTATCCATAAATACCTACACAAATCGAAATAATATATTTTTTCAATAATTAAATGGTTTGTTTTATGAAAAAACACACACTACTCTTATTGCTAACCATGATTATAGCAATAAGTTTTTCCGCTTGTAAGGATGATGAAAGTTCTCCTTCCACCTCAAACAATATTCCTGAATCGGAATTTCCGGCCACAGCAACAGGCGGTGACCCAAGAGGAACTTATACGCCAAATACACCGGCGGCAAGCACCAAACTACCACCATCAACCGCCGCATACTCTTTCTCTATGAATTATACGAAAAACACGGGTTCGGGAACACTAAAATTAGAAGGGACTTCAGCAACTTCAGGCACATATACAAATACGAATATGAAGTTTGATGTCGTTGGCGAAGTAAAAATAACAGCCGGTGGAATGTCAAGTTCATACCCTTTTCCGGGGGATGATCCGGAAGCAGTTGATCCCTTCTCCGGTATGCCTGCAAACGGTACATGGAAAGTAGAAGGTAATACAATTTTCTTTGATGATGATGGGGAGGGAATTGATTTTACTGTTACCTCAAAGGGCTTATTCGCGGTGCAAACTGAAAACATAGTATTCGGTACAACCACCATTTCAATAGGAATGCGTAAACAATAAACTCTCATAATTCTATTTTAAAAGCGGATGAGTAATGATATTCTTCCGCTTTTTTTATAAACCATTTACACACACTCTTACTTCAATGAAAAAGTACATTTTACTTTACCTATGTTCTATTGTGACAATATTCACAATTATTTCCTGCGGCAGTGATTCGAATGAGCCGTCGAATAATAATGATAATACGGACATATCCGAGTCAGAATTTGTTTTTACGCCTTCCGGTGGAGATCCGCGCGGATCGTACAGAGCAAATACACCTTC
This sequence comes from bacterium, assembly GCA_022844575.1. GTDB lineage: Bacteria > Bacteroidota > Ignavibacteria > Kapaibacteriales > UBA961 > UBA2353. Next base: position 11,387 of record JALHLL010000047.1, on the reverse strand, counting down.
ATTAGGTACACAACTAACGAACACGGTTTCCGGCTATACACTAAAAAATAACTTCCTTTTTAATACCGCAAGCGGTACTATTACATTGGATGGCACTACGAGTAAATCAGGGGGTTATACAAATAATTCGTATGAACCGCAAATCAGAGGTGAATCGTCTCTTCTCGTGACAAGTGCTGAAATTTATTCTTTAAAATTTCCAAATCAGAACGATACCGGTTTATTTGTTCCTAAAACCGGAACATGGAAGATAGTTAATAGAAAAATTCAATTCGATGATGATATTTATAAAGAGTATGGTTATTCTGTAACATCGAAGGGTTTGTTCATACATACTGACAACGAAGTTAAACTTAATAATATACGTATAGCTACAGTTACTTCATCATTAGCACTTCGCAAGCAATAAACAACTATCTTATATCTCAAAAAAAGCGGAACAATGTAATATTCTTCCGCTTTTTTTATGCCCTTCCGACATCGAAGAATACGCTGAACATTGGCAGAACTTTTACTGAAATCGGGTGTCTTTACCTACAAACAGACAATTCGATTTATACACTGCTGGCTTTTCAGCGTATTTTTTATCATCTTTTTTAAAAGGGTATTTTTATGAAAAAACAAGTCGTACTATTCGTACTTGCATCAGTATTTGCATTTATTATGTCATCGTGTAAGGATGACTCCACTTCACCTGCATCGGGAGGCGGAACCGTTACTAATATCTCGGAATCGGAATTTCCGAGAACAGCAACGGGTGGAGACCCGCGCGGAACATATACTCCGAATACTCCTGTCATTTCCATTAAGTACAGTCCGGTCTCGGAGAGCATGACACTTAGTACCATATTCACCAAAAACAGCGGTTCAGGAAGCATAACATTAAAGGGAAGTTCAGCAACATCAGGTACTTATACCATATCGAATATGAAACTTGATATTCAAGGAAAAATGAGACTGACCCGTAATGGCGAAGTACTTGCCGAACAACCTTTTCATCCGGCTGACGTGCTTGATAGTAATAAACCGAGTGGTACATGGAAAGTAATAAGCGGTAAACTTTATTTTGATGATGAAACGGAAGGACCCGCATATACAGTCACTTCAAAAGGTTTATTCTTTGTTTCAGACCTTGATTTTGAAGACCTTGGTACGGGCATTATGTCAATGGCTATGCGTAAGCAATAATTCCTTTGATAGGGTTAAAAGGGCAGAAATACTTACTTTTTCTGCCCTTCCCTTATCCACTCATATCGAAAATTGTACAAAAATTGGTAACGATTTTGAAAAAAATATTCGGAATTATGTATCGGTAGTAAAACGAAACCGATATATTCATTGAATTCACGAAATAATGAGTAGAAGGAATGGGGGAGTTTCACCACAATAGAGAGCAGAGACGTATCAATCACCACATCCTCCATATCATATACCCGTACTTTCGTATAATGATTGTACGGGTATTGATAATACCAATGGAATTTTGGACTCGGCATTTATACTATGATAATACAATAATTTTGCATCATTAATAATACTAAACATACTATGAATGAGAAAAGTATATTCAGCTTAATAGCATGTGTATTATCCGAAAAACAGCGCATACAAAAAAGAGTATTGCGGATAGCCGTAAATGGTATTGAAGGCACGGGAAAAACTGTTTTTACGGAAAAATTAACACAATACTTACAAGATAAGGGGCTTAATATTTTTCACGTTTCCATTGACGGCTTTCATTTTCATACGGATCACCGTTACAAACAGGGCAAAAATTCGGCAAAGGGATATTACGAGGATTGTTATAATGAACGTTCTTTTGCTGAGGAGGTATTATTAGCTTCACAAAAAGATAAACCATACTTTGTACCTGCGATTCACGATATAATTACCGATAGGTACTTGGATGCCACCCCTGTCTATATACCGAATGATTCCGTTCTCATAACCGACGGCTCATACTTATTTAAGCCGATTTACCGAAAACATTGGGATATAAAAGTATATATAAAAACCGATTTTTCAACTGCTATGAAAAGAGGAATAAAAAGAGACTCGGAATTACTTGGTGGGGAAGCTAATGCAGAGTATAAATATATCCATCGTTATCATAAAGCATCTTCCATATATATTGCGGAAAACAATCCCGAAGCCCTTGCTGATATTATTATTGACAATACCGACTTTAATAATATTCTTTTATTAAAAAATGTTTTCGGCTATTGTGAACAACATTTATACGAAGTATAAAAAAAAGCCCATGGCAAACCATGAGCTTTTATGCGGGACGAATAACTTATTATTTTTTGGCGATTTTTATTTCACCGACATCCACTACTTCTTGGGTTGATTTCATACGCATCGAAATATCTTTTTTCTTTTCCGTCGGTTTGCCATAATCCGTACATATTTGCACATTAATGGTAGTGGGCCCGGCTATGGATTGCTGGCGATCTCCATAATAATTCACTTGAATAGAGTATGTACCCGGAATAGCGTTTTTTAAGGTAAATTCTTCGGGACCGTAACCACCCGTTAAATCACGTGACAATTTACCGCCTATTTTCGTATTCGGATTACTATAAAAGCATTTTTCGCCTTTGGGGTCAATTACCCACAAATCAATATCGCAATTATCGGCATCCCAATCAAGCACAATACGCAAATCCAAAGGTTGTTTATACAACAAACGTTTATCAATAGCATCTGTTTGCACCTTATTACCCGCTTTTGCAATAACATTATTCATTTCATTGAGGGCTATATTTTCAATTTCAGGAAAACGGCTATCCCACTTGCGTAAAGTCATAGCATAAAGCGTATCCACCGCTTCCTGATATTTTCCGGCTTCGGCAAGAGCAAGCCCCAAATCGCGCATTGATTGCGGCTCTTCTTCTCTTATTGCCAGTACCTCGCGGAAAATATATACCGCTTCATCATTCCATCCGTATCGCAATAATCTTCTACCGAGAATACGTAATAACCGCTGATTCTCCATCTTTAATTCGGCAAGATTGGAAAGAATACGCAAACCATTTTCTTTTTGACCTTTTTCCATAAAAATATCCGCCGCCTCAGCATAAAATGCTGCATTCATGGAATTATGGCGGCGTAAACGGAGGTAAGTCGTATAATACTCTTTTTCATCAATGTTTTTTAAACTATCCTCGCACATTTTTCTGTAATCGGGATATACTACTTCCGGTCTCTTTTTTGACGAAGACGAGCTATACCCTCCCCCTCCGCCGCTAACAATCGGACAGTATTCTATATTCGGCGGTGGATTAAACCCATAATCCCAATTATTATCACGTATTTCGGCATCGAAGCGACCGCTTAGTATTGGCACTTCCTCAACACACAAATTTGAAACAGAGGGTGAAAACCTGTTTCCACCTCCACTTAAGCCACCGGTAAATTGATCGCCTATATCAAGCCCGTCAACTCTTATTTGGGTAGCTTCAGATCTACTTCCTCTTACAATAAAACCACCGCCGTCTTGTTGTACACCGGCACTTAAAGCTACGGCTTGCTGGACACTTTCAACTGCAATTTTTGTTTCGGGTTCACCCTTTCTCTCCCGCACAGTACCTATTACATCATTCTTTACCATTTCTTTATATCTTTCTGCTGACACTATGGCTTCATTTGTGGTTGGTCTCAATTTCATAACAATGTCGGCATTTATAGTCACACCACTATCAACGACTACCTGTGTTCTTTCGGTTGAGTATCCGACAAATGATGCTTCCAAGGTATATGTACCTCTATCCACTTTCATAATTCTGAATGAACCATCAGGTTTCGTGTTTGCTCCCCTTTTTGTTCCCAACAATTTTACAGTTGCACCGACCAACGATTTTCCCCTTGAATCCACTACCTTGCCTTCAATAGTCCCAATTTTCCTTTTTTGTATTTTTTGTAATGAATCTACTCTTCTTCTATTCAACGAGTCTGCTCTTCGTGCTTGTGCTTCTATAATATGCCTCGCTGTTCTATCATTTTCATATTGTTTATTAAAATCTTCATACCATTCATTTTTTCTTTTCGTCATAGTTACAACCGCATCTAAGCGGTTATCGTTTTGCACTTTTTTATTAACTTCATCCAATTGCACCAAACGATTATATTCGGTTCTTAATTCTTCTGTCGGTGGTACAATTCTATATTTTACATAATCGGATATTAGTTCCAAAACAATAAGTGATGTGGTTTTTGTCACTATCGAAAATTCTTTACCCAAATCTGTAATTAATTTTTTATTTTTTTCAAACTCCATATCCAATTCACTCAATTTTTTCTGTCCCCACAAACGCGGCGTTACGGGCGATTGTGCAGCACTATCGGCAATAACCGTTATTGTCTCTTCCGAAAATATTTCCGTACCAAAACCGAATTGCAATGTTATGCTTAATGTATTATTTTTTGTTCGTCCGGCAAGGGTAAAGTCTCCGTTTATCGGTTGTGCAAAAGAAGGATATATTTCCGCTTGAACGGAAGTTTTTGCTCCAATAAATTGTAAAGGAAGAATTGTCATTTTTTTAAGAATTTCATCGGCATTCAAACCTGCACAGTTAATGTATTGCCCACCTGTCTGTAGTGCTGTTTTTCGTAGATAACCGTGTTCAGCCGTTTGTGTTGCATTCAGAATAGTAATGGGTGTTTTTCCTGTTATCATATCACCCTTACCGAATGTTTGCACACCATCCGTAATAAGTATTATTTCATTGGTATTATACTCTTTCATATTCAAGGTATTCAATCGTGTTGCTCCATCGGGTATCAGTTGTTCAATTCTTGTACGCAAAGCAGATGAATTACCACACAGTATTGAAAATGTACCAAGTTCAGTGGGCTTCAAAGCAAATTCCACAAGCTGCACCGTGCAGTTACCGCATAATCGCAGATACTGTTCCAGAGCATCCAATATTTTTTCTTTATCGTTTTGCAATGATGAACCCGAATTATCCCAAAGTAATGTAATGCTTCTCGGTAGTTTTTTTTGTTGCTCTTTAACTTTCGGCTGACCTGTTATATAGAAATACATGTTCACATCATTGGGTCTTTTTCCCATGAATACACGCATTTTTTGTTCAATTCCTGACGGCATCAATATTGTTAAAGGTTTATTTGCCGTAAAATTTGCCGCCGCAAAATCCGCAACAAAATTTTTATTCAACCTTTCAAAACGAATATTCTCAAAAACATTATTTCTCAAATCGGGTGCAAGGGGCAAATGTTTTAATTCCGCGTGCAGAAAAAAAGAATCTACAGGATCGGTATAATCCATCGGCAGCGTAAATACCTGCCCTTCATCCGAGCGGCGTAATTCCTGCTCATATGCCATAACAATTCTTTTTGTCCCTTTTGCAGGTATTGGGTACACACGCGAACGGAATGTATTTCCTACGGTCATTTCCAATAAAGCAGGGTCAATTCTTCTTCGTACTATTTCCTCAAATACTTTTCTGCCTTGTGCTTTTCCCACAACAACACCTTCTCGTAATATTCCATTCAATTCCATAGCAAAACGGGATACCGTTTGTCCTTCTCCTAAAGGAAACACAAGTTCGCCTTCCAATACCCTATCCAAATCATTGTAAAAAGTCATGTCAATAGTCGTAACGGCAAAGTTTCCAACTACCTCCGCATTTATGGATAGTTTTTTCAATCGCAAAGGTTTTTGTTCGCCCGACTCATTCTGTATCATCAATGCAGGCGATAAAATTTGTTTCTTCTCTTTCGGATTATTTGTTTGGCAAATCACATTCACAACTGCAGTACACATAAATACGATGAACAGTATTCCTTTTAGTCCGATATGCTTTTTCATATTTTCCTCCCGTTCCATAATAATAGTGGAAAAATAATCCGTTTTTTTTCTTTTTATTTCGTTTTTAGCTTTGTGTATATATCTTTTATTCATTGCAATTACCCCTTTCATCGCTGCACAATTAATCTCTGAACAACTTGCTCTCCCTCCGATGTTTTCATTACAATTAAATACACACCGTTTTTATCAATAATACTTAAATTAATATCTAATGTATGCTCACCCTGTTCAATCGTTTTATTTTCCGTCGCTACAGCAAGAGTATGTCCGAACATGTCCATAATTCCTATGGTGCATGTGCGCGTTTTGGAAAGTGAAAATGCAAGCCGAACTTCAAAATCTTGTGTCGGATTCGGATATACTCTTGAACTTAGTATCGCCCCGTCTTCTTCTCTCCACGTATCCGTAAAGCGTTGTTCTCCTGTTTTCGGTTTCGGAGCATCGGGTACAATTTCTTTTTTCAAAGCGGATTTATACGGTTCGGGTAATGCCTCAATAAATTCTTTTGTCGGTTCGAACCATAATATTAACTCCGCTTTTTTAAACACCGGATCATTCGCATTTTCAATCGTTGCCAATACGGGTATTAAGGAATTAGCAGAAGGCATAAGTAATTGCGAATTTTCATCCATTCGGCGTAATGTATTATGCAATGCCTTATCGGCAGCAGAATAATATGATGCAAACACTTGTCTGTTCACATAGCTTGTAATCTGTAACGGAGCGATTGCTCTTTGCAAACTGTCATTACTGTGAATGTCGCCTATTCCATTTGTACGTGCGGTCACTTTTCGTAATGAAGTGATATGTTCGGCACCTAATTTATCACGAGCTTCTTCTCCGTTTAAGCCACGTTTACGTGCTTCGGCTATCATATCAATATCATCACGTTCGGTATAGTACAAGGAATTTTTAGTAAGTGTTATACCGAGTTTTTTAAATTGTTCGGGTGTAAGCACAATAACCGAAGTCGAGTTTTCGAGTTTAAGCGGTGTAATAATCGCTTTTTGGTCATGTGCCTCAAATCTATTATCACCACCATCGTATTGAGCTTCTTGTTCACTACTCCCGTTCAATCTCGATGCAATGTTTTCAGCAGTACTTGTTTCATTACCTTGTTTCATTGTTGCCGATGATTCGAAGATATCATTGTTTGTGTTTTCAGCATGTTGCTCCGATACTTTGGCAGCAATTTCTTTATTTGGGATAATCTCAGTTCTTTCAAAAGGATAGTTAAAAACAGCAAAAGAAACAGCAGCCGCAGCACTTATAAAAGTAAGTACTTTACCTATCGTACTCAATCTTTGCATAAAGGGTATCGGTGTTAATCTGGGGTGAGCAATACCGGCATCAGCATCATGGAGCAATGTATGAATTTCAGACTCTGACATGAGTCTTTTCTCGGTTTCCATAGTACGCGATTGTTCTAAAAGATGTGAAAGTGTTGGCTTTGGCATAATTATCACCTATGTACAAATAGTTTATTCGTGAACCCCTAAGAGCTCGGCGAGTCGCTTTCGTCCTCGAGCAACTCTTTGTTTAATATTGGAAAGCGTACTGCCCTGTATTTTTTGAATCTCCGCAAGCGACATTCCGGCAACCTCAAACATGAACACCGCTTCTCGTATCGGCTCTGAAAGCGAGTCCAGGGCACGATACATTATCGCTATATCCGCAGCCGTATCGGGCATTGTTCCCCTGTCGGGTATTTCATTCGCCGTTTCTTCTTGATACTCTCCCTTAAACTTCCTTCTTCTGAATGACCGTTTATGAAGGTTAGCGGCAATCGTGAATAAGTAACTTAAAAATGCCTCACGGCTTCTCAATGTTTCAAAATTCTGATATGCCGCCAATATCGTATCATGCAGTAAATCTTTTGCCGTATCTCGGTTATGTGTCATTGCTAAAATATACCGTTCAATTTTCGGGTAAACGGGATTAAGCAATGCCATAAACTCTTTCTGTTTTTGCTCAGGACTCATACTTTTAACGTTTTGTTATCGGCTCTCATGAGGTAAGTTGCATGAACATTTGAAAAAGTTACAATCATGCACTCCTTACCTAATACAAACATATAAAGTACATAATACTATAGCCGTTTTTCGATTAGTTTGCACTTAATTTTTTCCAGACCGCTATTTTGCAGTTTCAAAACAACATTTTTATTGTGTATTCTGTATGTTAATGGGGATTATAGTATGAAAATCACTTCTACAATGATGGAAGATATATTATTACTTGCAATTGAAGGGCGCGTGGATACGAATACGGCAACTGAAGCCGAGGAAGCCATCATCGGCACTATTGATAATGGTGCGGCGCGTATTGCAATTGATTTTTCGGGTTTGGACTATGTGAGTAGTGCCGGCTTGCGCGTTTTCCTTCTTGCTGCAAAAAAATTGAAAAAAACGGGAGGGCAAATGTCTCTTTTCGGTATGAAACCCATCATTAAGGAAGTTTTTGATATGTCAGGCTTTTCGGCACTTTTTACTATCGTAAATACAAGAGACGAAGCACTTACAGCATTGAAATAATATTCATTGTTATAATCACAATGCGCACTTATGCCGTTTAGTTCGCTAAAATATGGCACAGTAATTTGTTAGGAACTGATGTTACTTTTTCCGAAACATCACATGTTCAGCATGTGATTTACATATTGTTCCAACGTTCATGTATATATGAGCACAACACATAATCGCAATCCGTTCATCGGACTACGGAGTTTTGAAACAGATGAGCAGCACCTTTATTTCGGGCGTGAAAAACAAGTTGCCGAAGCTACCGACCGATTACGTACCAATAAATTTTTAGCTGTTATCGGTTCATCGGGTAGTGGTAAGTCGTCACTTGTACGAGCAGGCGTAATACCGGCTATCGAACAGCGCGATATCTCGGGTCATTCGGATTGGAAGAGAATACTACTAAGACCCGGCGATAATCCTTTAGGTCGTTTGGCAACCTCTTTTGCAGAAGGTTTTCATTCTCACCTTCCTTCGCATCTTGCCGATGAACAAAGTATTCTCACCTTATTGCGTAAAGAAAAAATAGAATTACTTACTGAAGTTTTAGCAACAAATGAAAATGGCGGTCTCCTTATTGTTGTCGATCAGTTTGAGGAAATTTTTCGTTTCCGTCAGTCGGATAATGCCGAAGCTGATAACGATTCACGCATTTTTATTAATACGCTTCTTGCACTTGCAAATACCGATACAATAAAAACAGCCGTTATTATTACAATGCGTTCCGATTTCTTAAGTGATTGTTCGGAGTATGTTAACCTGACGGCAAGTCTAAATACAGGAAGTTACCTTGTACCCAGAATGACAGTGGAAGAATTTCGGGCTGCAGTTCGTAAGCCTGTAGAATCCTTCGGTGCTACCATTGATAGTAAACTTGTAGAGCGGATTATTCGAGAAGCGGGTGATGACGCGGATGTTCTGCCCATTTTGCAACATGCAATGATGCGTACGTGGGATTTTTGGCGAACCAATGATATAGAGTCGAAACCCATTTCCGAAGAACATTATGAAGCAATAGGTACAATCCATGAAGCATTACAACGCCATGCAGAAGAAGTTTTTATGGAACTTTCCGATGAGCAGGAAAGGCGCATAGGAGAAAAACTATTCAAAGCATTGACCAATTTGGGTGATGATAAAAGAGGAACACGTCGACCGACACAACTTTTTGAAATATGTGCTTTGGCAGGTGCTAAACAAGAAGATGTTGTTTCGGTTATTGACCGTTTCCGACGTGACGGTTGCGCTTTTCTTATGCCACCTCCCTCCATTATTCTCGATAGCGAAACCACTATTGATGTATCGCATGAAAGTTTGATGCGTTTATGGGGGCGTTTAAAAACATGGGTCGATGAAGAAGTACGTTCGGCTCAACTCTATATCAATCTGTCATCAACGGCAAAGCATTATCAAGAAGGTAAAACAAGTCTGCTTGTTAATCCCGAATTACAAATTGCACTTGATTGGCGTTCACGCAGTGATATAAATCCGACATGGGCTATACGATACGATTCGGGTTTTGAGCGTGCAATGTTATTTCTCGATCACAGTGAAAAAGAATTTGCTCGTGAGATAGCAAGAAAAGAGTTACAACAAAAAAGAGAACTTCAGCGCGCGCGCGGTTTTGCATTCTTTCTCGGTGCGGCATCGGTTGTTTCGGTTTTATTGACCATTGGTGCCTTAGTGCTGAAAATAGATGCCGATAGTAATGCAGTAAAAGCACAATCGAAAGAAGTGGAAGCAAAAGCCCAACAAAAAGAGGCGGACAAACAAAGAAAAGAAGCTATTGCGCAAACAAAAATTTCCGAACAACACCAGGAGATTGCCAAACATCAGCAGTTAATTGCGGAAAAAGAAAAACAAAATGCAGTAAAACAACGCCAAATAGCCGAGGATCAAAAAAAAGAAGCGGATAGAAGAAAAGCGGAAGCTGTTCGTGAGCGTGGCATTGCAGTTGAACAGAAACAAATAGCTGAGGATCAGAAGAAAAAAGCCGAAGAACAAAAACGGGAGGCGGACAAACAAAGAGAAGAAGCCGTTAAGCAAAAAAAGGAAGCGGATGAACAACGCGATAAAGCAACTAAACTGCGTTTACTTTCAATCGGCAGAACAATGGCAATTCAGGCATCCGTTCTCGCTAAAAACCCGAAGGGCGATAAAGATTTACCATTACTCCTTTCGTATCAGGCATACAATTTCACGATAAAAAATGGTGGGTCTGCTTTCGATCCGGACGTGTTCAGAGCTCTTTTTGCCGTTTCAGATGATAAAGACGATAAACCGATATTAAGAGGACACACCGATGCGATTCGCGCCGTGGCAATGCAACCGAAGGGGCAATATTGCGCAACAGTAAGCGATGACGGTGAATTACGCTTCTGGAATCCCGAAAAACCTTCTACGACAAGCGTACGCATGAAAGCTCGTGAATCCGCAGGGAGCGATGCGAGGTCGGTTACGTTTAGCTCAGATGGGCGTTATGTAGCTGTAGGTTTTTTTAATGGTGTAGTTAATATTTGGGATATGAATAATCTCTCAAATCCGCCTACAGTATTAAAAGGTAATGAATCGTCTATTAATTGCCTTAGTTTCGATAAATCCGCTTCATCCGTTATTGTCGGCTGCTCGGATGGGGCTTTGAAACAATGGAGTATCAGTAATCCACTTTCTCCAACTCTCCTGTATAATTTCGGATCTAAGATAAATGCACTTGATTTTAACAGCGACGGTCGGTTTTTAGTGACGGGTTCGGAAGATGGCTCAATTCGACTTATACCTTTCAATCGTGACGAAAAAATCTTTATGGTTCAAAATTCCGGTAAACCGATACGAGCTGTATCGTACAGCCCTAACGGAGAAGTTTTCGGAACAGCAGATGCGGGAGGTAATGTGCGACTATGGAGTGGTAAGAATGGCTTAAGGAACTCTGAGCTTGTCGGTCATACATCAGGCGTTAATGCAATAGCTTTCTCTCCTACGGGTACAATGTTAGCCACATGCAGTTTCGACCGCACAATACGCCTATGGGACTA
>JALHLL010000046.1 GCA_022844575.1 bacterium | reverse complement strand
CTCCATTCTCAAGGTTCATATATATTACTTTACCCGGGTCTTTAAAGTTAGGTCTGATTGTTATGACAAGCATATTACCGCCCGAATTTACTGCTAATCCTACGCCTGTAGAGGGAAATACGGTATCTTTTATCACTTCTTGTGTTGTAGCATTAAATGCCATTACCCTATTCTTATCATTGCAATACAGAATATTATTTTTTGTATCAAGCGCCGGTGCGGAAGCATATCCGGTACCATTCCATGTAAATTCCAAAGAACGGATAAGATTTCCCGTCGCTGCTTCAAGAATATGCCATGAGGCAGGCATATCGCCCTCATCCTTTTCATTATCATAATCAGCATCCGTTTGCGCACAAAATATATGCACATTATTCCCGTGCGGAATAATTTTTACGGGTTGTTTGCCGACTGTTATAACCTTTTCAGGTTGTGCATTCAATGAAAAAAAGGCAATACAAAAACATGCCGTACATAAAACGGCAAATCGTATAAAATACATAAAGTATCTCCGACACTTTTGCCAAATAAAAGCGCGAAATAAATAAACAATGATGGGAATATCACAGAGACGATAGCAATACAAACGGACTTTATGTACTATCATGTTAAGATGACTTCCTCATCAACATCCTTTGGCGCGGATGTGATTTGCTCCATGCAAATACATAGATGAGTATTAAAGGCAGGTCTTCCGACTTCGGAGTCATCCTTACCATTCGCCTTCCCGATTTTTTCAGTGGCATAATGAATGGTTCGTCATCCGTTACGGCGGCGCAACCGCGCGGGAATTTCACCCGACTTCCCTATTATCCGTCAAAAAAATATTGACGGCACCCTTAATAACCGATGCAAAAATACAACCTTTACACAAAACATCAATAAAAAAGGCGGTACATACCTGCACCGCCTTTTTTACATCAAAATCCCCAAAAATTAGTCTTTTCCGATTTTCTTTCCGTCAATAATCGCATGATGTAATTCATATGCACCACGCATAAATACCATTTTAACCAAACCGACACCATCCGCAAAGTCTTGAAAAGGAGCACCATCATAGGCAGCAGCCGGAGCCATTGTTGAGGTTACGGTAAATGTTCCGGCAGGTACGGTAACACTTGTACCCCTTGATGTAACATATGCACGCTGAGCATCTTCATTCGGTTCTTCGGAACCGAAATCAATAATTACATTTTCCGTCTTTGTTTCCATATCATATTGATACACTTTATCGCCTTCGGTTCTATAATATCTCGGAATAACAGCATATCTATAAAAATCGCTCGATTGTTCCACTATAAAATAGGTGTTTTTTTCAATTTTTTCGGTACCCCTTACATATAATTTCATTATACCGACCTGATTTTCCATATTGGTAAATACCCAATTATCACCAACATGTAAAGGATACAATTTTTCCGATAGACTTACTGTAGGTGTTTCACCATCTTTGGGCGGAAAAAACACATCATGATTACAGCCCGTAAAAAAGACCGCAACAAAAAGAAAAGCTAAAAATGTTTTCATAAAAAAACTCCGTTTATTATAATATTGTTTATTAAAATTCTAAAGCAAAGGAGCAAATTGCACCAATGGTATTGGCGGTTTGCCAATTATCTTTTTTCTTGTACATAATTCCCGTATTTTCAAAACCGATAGAAGCATGCACCGACGGGCTGAAATGAAGCATCATACCGGCACCTACTTTTGCAAAGGGACCAATACCTGTTCCGCCCAGAACTACACGTGCAGTGGGCTCCAAACCACCAAATACTTCGCCGAATCTTCTTTCCGCTACTGCCCCTATCCAATTTTGTATCGGCGGGATTGATTCCTCGACTGCGGTTTGTACATTTCTATTGGCTTTTTCGTTAGTGTTCGGAATATTACTCATTTCCCCAAGGCTAAACCCGTCATTTGGCGGTACTGAGTTAGTACTATTATTCATCAATGATTCTCTTCCGGCAGCCAAACCCAACCAAGTTTTTTCACCGAGTCGCATCATTCCCGCTATTGCAATATTTGCACCGGATGCAGTATTGGCATTAAGCATCATTGCACCACGTGCTTCAACAAAAAACTTTGAATAACTTTTTTTCATCGGAAAAATCGGTGCAGCACTTTTTTCAATTGAAGCGATTTGTTCAACTTGACTTTGTTTAATCGGGGGTAAGGTATTCGTAAATGTAACCGGTTTTTCCTCCGAAATATTATCGTTTTTCTGGATATTGTTACTTATCCTATTTTCCTGTACACTATTATTACTCTCATTAGTACTTTCTTCAAAAATATTATTACTGACAATTCTATACTGATTACTTTTTTTGTGTGCGGAATAGTTCTGTTCTATAGTTTTTTTCTCGATTACAACTTCGTTCCGCAATTCTCCCGAAGCGATGATATTACTTCTTTCCGGTATTTCGATTGTTGCATTATTACCCGACACTATCGTGTCCTTATTATCATTCTTCCATGTATATGAAACAATGCCGAACACAAGTAAAAAAGCAGCAGCCACCGATAATGACCTACCCGCCATTGTATTCAACCAAACAATAGGTGCACGGCGTTTCTTCTTTTCCGAAAAACCCGCCTTTTCAAACAAAGCATTGTCAAGTTCCTGCGAAGGTATCGGGAAAGGAGACTCAGACAGAATTTTCTGTACAGCCAATGCCTGACGAAACTCCTCATGATATTTAGGATCGGATGAAACAGCGTCAAATAGTCTTTTCTCATCCGCTTCCGAAATTTCCCCATCAGCAAATAAGGTCATCAACTCTTCTATTGAATAGTATTCATTCATCTCCATTAGTCCTTCAATTCTTCAAAATACGGAGCAAGTAAACCGCGTAACTTTGTTTTTGCCCTTACAATGCGGTTTCGTACAGTAGATACCGGATTTCCCGTTGTCTCGGCAATTTCCTGATATGACATACCCGAATATATTTGTAACCATACGGCTTCACGGTATTCATCCTGCAATAAATCCAAAGCCGAATCAATCGCTTTTCTCAAATCATGGCTCGTATGCATCGATTCCACCGATGTAGGCATCGGAATTTCATTTATATCTTCAATATGAACATTTTGCCTTTCGTGATTTTCCTTATAGTTAAGGCACAGATTACGTGCAATCGTCATCAGATAGCCCAATACATGATTCATGGGTTTATCACGATGTGTACTCGTAAGAAAACGCAAAAAGGTTTCTTGCAGCATATCATCGGCAGCAGCCGTACCCACAATTTTTCGACAATACCCATATATACGTGCCTTATGTCTTGCATACAATGCGCGAAATGCCTCTTCCTTAGTTTTAGCATCACATAGGAAGTAGTAAATCTCCTCATCGGTCTTATCCGTATATATAATCTCTTTTTTCATAACATTGTTGCCTACGAATGTAACAACAGTCATCCTTTTCCTTTGTTTCAAGTCAAAAAAAATTATCCCGAGTTATCGCATGAAACAAATCCGCGTATCATAAGTCAGTCTCAACAGAAATGAAAAACGATGTAACCATAGTATCCGATACGGAATTGTATGCCTTGTTCAATAACACTCAGGTATGCAATGATGCTTTTAAGGAACTGTACCGACGTTATGAACACAAGGTATGGGCTTATTGTCGGATAACATTGGGTAATGATGATAAAGCAAAAGACGCGGTACAAGAATCTTTTGTTCGTTTTTTCAGAACAGGTCAGAAGGGTACTGCCATTGACAATGTTGGTGCATACCTGATGCGTATAGTTCGTAATATATGCCTCGATGAAAAAAAACGTTCGGCAACACAACCTATCACGCTCGATGAAATTGATATACCGACACTTGGCAATGATTATGAAAAAAAGGAAATGACTTTAGTGATGGAATCCGCATTACAATTATTGCCCGATGAACAAAAAGAGGCACTTATAATGCAAACATTCGGCAATATGACATATAATGAAATTGCGGATATTCAGAATGTTCCGCTCACAACTGTTCGCAACAGAATAGTACGTGCAAAAAAACGATTAAGAGAAATACTGTCCCCCTATTTGAATCATTATGAATAATAGGTGCAAACATGGATAATAAAAATGCCATAGAAGATTTGATATATCTTTTTTTGGATGGCGAAGCATCGGAAACCGAAACCAATGTTCTGTTTTCTGCTTTGGCGGAAAATAAAGATATACAAAAGGAATTTCAGGAAGCAATCGCATTACAAACTTCCGTCAATAATGTTCGGAACACCATTCAACCTCCTTTGGGATTAAGTACATCCGTATTTGCAGCCATAGACATAACCGACCCAACAGCTATAAGTGTTGTACAAAAAGGTATTATTTCATCGGTTATGCAAACCGTTTCAACTAAAGCATTACCTATTATCGGTGCTTTAATAACGGGTAGTGCAATTACATACGGTATTATGGAATACAACCATACTATCTCGGAAAAAACTCACCTTGCAAATTCCCCGGATAATGGATATACTATAAAAAATAAAATAGAGCCTGCAAATAGCAACAATAAAGATATAATAAGTCTATTGTCGGATAAATCGGCTGATAACAATAACTCCGTACACAACAATAATTCGGAGCAAAGGGTAGATAGCAAAGGTGCGGAACATTCGTACAAAAAAATTCAGGAACATAATTATACTTTGCAGAATACTTCGACTAATGAAACGATAACGGAAGAGTCATCGGGAAATACATCCCAAGACAATCATATTGATGCCACATCCATTGATATTACAAGTGTTTTATTGAAGGATAATGACATTGCAGTCGGATTTTCCGATAATAATGAAATAGCTCATAGTAATCGCAGAGTGGAAGAGATTATTACACCGAAAGAATTTTCCGTAATTCCATCTCGAATATGGATAAAAAGTCTCGGCGGATTACATCAGAACTCGAAGACAGAAGGTAGTTACAAAGGAAAAGCCGACAATATCAATGTAACGGTTTTATGGGATGTGGGAAAATCATTTTACTTAGGGTTTGAAGCCGGTAATGAATTTTTACCCACATATGTAATTGTTGATAAACAGGAACAATCCCGATTTATTCGCGATGAAAACGTTGTGTGGGCTGCCGCGACGTTATGGTTGGACATAGATAAAAAAATTGAATATATCCATAGCGAATATGTAAACTATTTCGCATCCGTTTCGATTGGTGCAAGCGATGCAGGACCTTTAGGCAAAGCACAGTTCGGAATGTCATTTACGCCTATTAACGACTTTCATATCGGTTCTTCCGTTGATGCAACTATGCTCGCTTTATCCGGAAAAGGCGGCTGGCAATCAACATATAGAACGGGAATTTCTTTGTTATTAGGTATTAATTTATAAATCAAGGGAAATTACTATGAAATTATTATTTTCTACGAGTGTACTAACACTATTGTTTTTACTCTCTTCATGTACCGAAAGAACTTTATCCCCACCTACGGCAAACTGTACAAAAGGGATGCCAACTTTTCTAATGACCGTAAAGAACGGATCTTATTGGGTGTATGAACGAACTCATATAGACACCAACGGCAAAGAATTACCATTTCCAAAAACGTATGATACCCTTACTGTAATTTCCGAAACCACCGATCTTTCGGATAATGGCTCAAAGAGTATTGTACTCTCACATAATTTCACAACATATTCGGCGACCGGTGTACCAAACTACAACCTTGAGCAAATATATTGGAGAAAAAGTAAGGGGGAGTGGTTAGTTAACAACTCTCTTATACAAAGAGCCTGTAACTTTTGTCCGGGGGCTCCCGCCATTATTTTTAGGAAATACTGCGATAGCAGTACAAAAATTTGTGAAAACGTAAATTCGCCAATTTCCGAAATTTCAGGCGGCGACTTTACGGGAACTCAAACTCCTTTCCTGAAATCAGGGTTTAGTGGCTTAAATGTCCGTATAGAAGCAAAGAATAGCTATCGGGCAGGCACAGAGACTGTTAATCCGGATTTTTATCCCCAATATCCATGTATTATCACTGAATCTGATTTGTTTTACAATAGCAAAATATTTGCCCCGGATGAGGCTGTTTTTGACAATGAGAAAAAGACAGTAACATTTACTGATTACCGAAAAATATGGTGTAATAGCTCGGTTGGGATGGTGAGAGAAAGAGCAATTATAAAATCGGATTTTTCGGGTTCGTATCAGGTTTTGCCCGAGTCTTACGATAGACAATTAGTTGATTTTTCAATAAAGTAATTCGACACTCGGCCTTATATATTTAATATTCAAAACTTTTTATTTATAAAAAAATTGGAGTTTCATAATGACAGAACTGCAAAGAGTTGATAGAGTATATTCATACTTGTTGTTAAAATGTTTTGTATTTGTATGTATTCTTTTTTTTTCGAGCAAGCTCTCCTATAGTCAAACAAAGTTTAATGCCAATAATGGACTGGGTATTGGTTATCAGCTTGTTCAATACCAAAATGATTTCGGTTTCGGCTTAAATGTTATCACCCCTTATTTTGCCGATGAGAACATGGCTATACGCTTAAAAGGAAATCTGATGTTTAATCAGAATATACTTGATGGTATCACAACATGGTTGCCATATAGTAATGTTTCTCTCGGTTTAATCGGTGTAGCCGGTCAGGCGAGTGAAAAAATCCGGCTCTATGGCGAAGGTGGTATCATTGCAGTAATGCCGCAGCAAAAGTTCTCATCAAAAAGCCTCACTTTCGGGGGATACGGCCTATTCGGATTTGAATTCTTTTTTGGTGAAATGGGTAATTATTTTATTGAAATCGGAGGGGTGGGTATTGGTGCGACTGCAGATAAAGTGCCAACGGAGCCTATATTTTCCAATGGACTTTCTATAAGCACAGGCGTACGGTTTTTCCTTCAGTAATGTAATACTCTTTACTTTACATAGTCATATATCATAGTATTATACAAAGGTATAGGGGGCGAAATCCACTATACCTTTGTAATGCACCGAAAATGTATTAAGCCCCCATTGCTACCCATGCACCGAATCCGTATTTGATACCTTTCCCATAAAAAAGCAATCTGATACGTCAAACCGAATGAACTTCGTATTTTTAGTATGTATGGAATACATACGCTATAAACTTTTTTATAGGGAGCTACCATGTTTTCAAAGCATAAGAAAACTTTTGTGCTATTCGCCACAATGTGCATGATACTTAGTATGCAGGGTTGTAAGCAGTTAAGCGATATCGGCGGTGCATTGGCAAATTTGAAACGCCTAAAGTTTAAGCTGGATAATGTATCGGGCTTTCAATTATCAGGAATATCTCTTTCCAACAAATCAAAACTGACCGACTTCTCCATCACCGACGGACTTTCGCTTGCCAATTCTTTCCGCTCTAACAGATTTCCCGCTTCCTTTACTCTTAATGTTGCTGCCTCCAATCCGAATGACGGAAAAGGCGGTTCGCGGAGTTCCAATGCAACGTTGCAGGCACTCGAATGGAGATTATTGGTGGATGATGTACCGACTATAACAGGAAATATCGATAAGCCGATTGTTATACCCGGCACTGGGCAGCAAGAAATTATCCCCATTACCATTTCGCTTGATTTATATGAATTTTTCGGTAAAAAAGGATATGAGCAAGTTGTTGATTTGGCTATGGCAATAGGTGGAGCAAAAGGCAGTGCAGGACGTTTAAAATTGGATGCCAAACCGACCGTTTCAACATCATTCGGACCTATGACATATCCGGGGCGTATTACAATTATCGATAAAGAGTTTACGAATTAAACTGCATGACAACATTTCAACTGATAATGCTGTTTTTATATGGAGCAGGGACAATTCTCTGCTCCCTTTTTTCCGCATCATTATCGGGCATAACAAATATTTTCCTCGATACTCTGGGGGCAGTTCATCCCCGAACGGCTACACGCTTGCGGCGTTTAAAAACCAATCACCTTGAGGGACTTTCCTCCCTTTTTATTTACGATATTACCTTTGTTGTACTTGGTGCAATGATGGCAATTACATGGACGCAAGAGTCAATAAATACATGGACTTCCGTTTTTGCGGCAACATTAGTATATCTTATCTCTATCGTCATACTCAAAACCTTTGCTTATTCATTGGGCTTGCGCTATGCGGAACGCCTTGCCGTTGTTACCGGCAGAGTAATAGGATTTACTGCATGGACTTCAACTCCGCTCAATATCATACTTACACTTATAAAAAGTAAAATCATACCCCCGCCGGATGAAGAAAGTTCGCGCGAGGAGTTTGATGCTTTGGTAGATGAAGCAAGAGACGAAGGTACGCTTGATGCGGATGAATACCGATTATTAAAGAACATTATGAATATAAGCGAGGTAATGACATCGGATGTTATGACACCTCGCACGGTTGTTTTCGGATGTGATGCGGAAAGTACTGTAGGCAAAGCCGTAGCTATGCCCGAATTACAAATGTTTTCACGTTTTCCGATTTGGGAGAATAATGATTCCGATAATATTATAGGATATGCAATCACAAAAGATGTCTTAAAGTCGGCTTTGGAAGGCAAGAGCTCCAAGCCAATGCGCGAACTGATACGAGAGGTGTATTTTATACCTGAAAATGCACCCCTTGCCAAAGCATTGGAGCAATTCTTAAAGCGCAGACAGCATCTTTTTGTAGTTGTGGATGAATATGGCGGGGTTGAGGGGCTTATAACCATGGAAGATGTGATGGAAGCAATTTTGGGTACGGAAATAGTGGATGAAAATGACCGAATTGTCGATCTTCGGGAATTAGCAAAAAATCGTAGGGATAAACGCATTGCTTTATTGCAAATAGCGGAACACAGGGCGCAAGAAGAAAAAGAAAATATCGAAGCCCCGACACAATAACAAAACACTACGAAGGAAATTGATACTTTCGAAATAATAGGGATATTGGGGATATGTCGCATTCTTTAGCAAAAAACGTACTTCGGGCAGAGGAATCACAAACTCTTGTCATTGCAAACCGTGCAAAAAACATGAAATTGCAAGGTATTGATGTTATATCGCTTTCCACAGGTGAGCCGGACTTTCCGACACCTGATTCCGCAAAAAAAGCTGCCGAGCTTGCTATTGAGCAAAACTTTACTCATTATACCGATTCCAATGGGTTTAAGGAATTACGTGAAGCCGTTGCCGCTAAGTTTCGCAATGAAAACGGCATTGAACAAGCAACAGCCGATACGGTACTTATTACGAGCGGTGCAAAACAAGCATTGGTAAATGTATTAACGGCAATTTGTAATGAAGGTGATGAGGTAATAGTTTTTGCACCCTATTGGGTAAGCTACCCTGCCATGACGACAATGACAGGAGCGACACCTGTAGTGGTTTATACAAAAGCCGAAAACAATTTTAAACCCACACCCGAACAGCTAAAAGCGGCACTGACACCCCAAACTAAATGTGTAATTTTTAATAGCCCCAATAATCCGTCAGGCATGATGCTCACTCGCGATGAAATGGGTGCTTTGATGTCAGTACTCGAATCGCATGATTGTTATATACTAAGCGATGAAATCTATGAAAAATTAACACTCGGCTCAGTATCGCATTGCAGCCCGGGCTCGTTCCCGAATGTGGCATCGCGCGTCTGTACGGTAAACGGCGTTTCAAAAGCATTTGCAATGACGGGTTGGCGTATCGGTTTTCTGCATACTCCGCCGGAAATTTGGAAACAGGCATCGAAAGTACAAGGGCAAGCAACCTCACATCCATCATCCGTAGCGCAAAAAGCCGCATTAGGTGCATTACTTGGCGCGCAAAAGGATGTGGAAATAATGCGGGAAACCTTCATAAAAAGAAAATATCTTATATGTGATTTAATGGGCAAGATTCCCGACATCTCTTTCAATAAACCGGACGGTGCTTTTTATCTGTGGGTAAATATTGAAAAAGTGTTGCGTGGAGACATCAATACGTCGGCTGCTTTTTGTGAAAAATTACTTGCCGATTATCATTTGGCATTAGTTCCCGGCGAGGCATTCGGTATGGAAAATTATGTACGCATTTCCTTTGCCGCAAGCGATGGGACCATAACCGAAGCATGCTCACGTTTTGCAAAAATGGTGAGAGAGATGTGAAAGTGACTTTATGTGATTGCTTTAGAGTTAGTTTGATGTTTTACCTCATCAACAAACTAAAAACCCAAGATTTGCGTATAGCACATATATAAATTCACAATTAGAAAATTGTTTTTAAGGAATACAATGTTAACAGCAACTCCGAGTATAAGTGATTACTTGTGGATGATTAAGGAAAACGACTCTCTTAAGAATTTTCACATTGAAGAATTACTTAATGGCATTATCAATAGTATTAAGAATAATAACTCAAGTTCGGGAAATCCGAACGAAAAGGTACAAGATGACCTTTTTGTATTGCGTATGGAAGTATTAAGATTCCTCTCGAAGACACCGGAAGCTCCATTAATGATAGAAAAAGCTATTGCCGAAGAAATTTTGATAAAAAGATACACTTCTTCAAATATTATGAGTTTGTCGGGAACCGTTGCTGAATGTTTAGATGTGTATTATAAAATCTTTGCGGAAGTTTCCCATGTTATGGAAAAAGGCATAAAAGAAGCAACTTTCACAGATACTCCCGAACTGACTTTCAGAGCTTTAAAAAGTTTTTTTTACAATATCCCTGAGCTTTCTTTTATTTCAAAGTTTTTAGAGGCATCAATCAATTTTGACTATTCTTTAATTGTAGCCGATCTGATTATTAACGGGAAGATCCGGAGAACGGAATCCGAAATTGAAGATTTGAAAAAACTCATGAAAAACTCCATCACGGAGTATGGAGCAATTATGGCAAGTTATTTCAAGTTTTGGGTACCTAATTCTGAAGACGAAGAACAATTAATACGCAATATCAAAATTGAAATAGCAAAAATGGAATTAGAGCAAGGTAAGGGAATAAGAGTTTCTCAGAATGAATTGAAAGACTTTATTTCTACCAATTAATTAGAAATACTGCTTATGTTTTATGTATTCTCCGAACAATTCAAAGAGGATATCGGTAAACTTAAAAGAGAGAATTCCAATTTCCCGAACAAAGTTTTGGATTTAATTTTCGATATTGATAGCAGACATTTCATGAACACACTTGATGGCATTGGTAAACCCGAATACTTAAAAGGAAATATGAGTGGGTACATGTCGAGAAGAATAACTGACAAACATCGGCTTATCTACCAAGTAGAAAATGATATTCTATATTTGATTTCATGTTACGGGCACTACGATGCCTGATACGGGATATGTTCCTTGATACATTCCTCAAACTCTCATCAATTCACTCTTTGTAAATTCATTTACTGTATCACCTGTGTTGAGTGTTGTAGAGGGTTCAAATAACATAACGGCAACTTCTTCTTCCGCTACGGGTTTATGCTCCACGCCTTTCGGAACAATAATACATTCATGTTCATGAATTCGTTCAATTCTATCCCGAAAGTGCATATCAAAATACCCCTTCAATACATAAAACATCTCATCTTCATTATCATGTTTATGCCACACAAATTCGCCCTTGAATTTAGCAAGTTTCACATGCTGACCATTCAGTTCGCCGATAATTCTCGGATTCCAATAATCTGCAAACGATGATAATTTTTCGGCTATATTTATTTTTTCCATAATATTCATACTATTCCAGGTAGAGAATTACATCATGTGCTTACGTTCTTGCGTTTGCAAATCAATAATGTCAAAACGTTGGGTAGATGTATATGAACCCATATCAAAGTCACTGTTAATAAGGATTGCGCCCATAAGTATAACATAACGGCAATTATATGTTGTCTTTTCAACAAGCTCATTAATTCGCTTATCAATTGCCTCATAAATAACTTGCGTCGCCTCATACAGAGGTGTTTCGGCATTTATTATTCTCTGCTTCCCGCTCAATAATATTTGCTCAATCGTATTCATTTGATAATCTAAATCCGTTACATTACCTTCAGTTATATGATTGTTTAATAGTTTCGATAAAGCACCCTTGGCAGCACCGCAACAACCACTATTTTTGCTTTGCCCATAACGACTAATTTCACCGATTACTCCATTTTTAGTAATACCTATATGTGGCCCATAATAGATAAAAACGGCTCCATTATCGGGAACATGGCTTGCAAATGCTCCCATCCCCGTTAGTCCTGTAAAAGGGAAACCATCCAATCCGCCCATCTTAAAAGGACCGAGAAACTCCATTGCTCTTGCAGGATATTGAATACTGTTAACATCATCGCTGCAAATACTATCGGCAAGCATTACTTGTCTGGGTTCTAACTCTAATGTATCCTCGACAAAATCAATTAACCGATTTACACTATCAATAGTTGATGTAGCATTTGGATACCATTTTCTTATAATGGCTAATTTTTCTTTCTTAAGCATATATATATTAAAAAGTTATAGAATAATATTATTTTTAGACTGCAAAGGTAAAGGTAATTCCGTTTCACCTAACATTTCACGCAAATCAATTTCAATAGTTCTACTTAATTGTGAAATAGGTACATCATTGGCACTTCCTTCAAAAGGGTTTTCCGTACTTTCGCCTACTTGCTCCAATGATGTATAAACCCAAGAAATAAGTACACTAAACGGTATAACAAACCATATCATATTACCCTGAAATATTCCTGTAATACCTTCATTCAATTTATCAAATTCTTTAAGAAGTCCGAACGGAAGCAGTATGCAAAAAAGTCTGATGAAAAATTTGTTAATTGTAGCAAACTGTCGCGGATAAGGAAAATTCTTTATCCTCTCGCTTTTACCCTGCTGGTCAAAAAAATCTCTAACGGCTTTTTGCATTTCAACAAATTGATAACTATCAATTTCTCCCTTGTCAAAAGATTCTCTAATCGCCTTGCTTTGTGAGCTCATTAACTGTGTAGCTCTGTTTTTGGTAGTCAGAATATACCTTAACTCTTCAGGTGTAATATATTTTTCAAGCTCTTCATCCAACGATATTTCTTTTTCAGGAATTATATAGAATTCTCTGTATTCTTTATTATAAGAATGATTGGATGTTTCCCATGTTCTGCTTTCTCTCATCTGATGGCGTAAAGCTGTAAGCCAAGCAAAATGACGATAAACGAGTTCGCTTGATTTGTCACTATTATTCAAAAAGTCGCGGCACATAGTCCCCCATGCTCTGCTACTATTTAGTATTGCTCCCCAAATCTGTCGCGCTTCCCATGTTCTATTATATGTCTGAGTATTCTTAAAACCTACTAAGAAAGCAGTGGCTGTACCTAACAAAGCAACAACACTCCATGGCAAAGCCAACCATTTGACTGCGAAGACTTGATACAATACTGTCGGAATAATTCCTATGATTAAAAGAACATAAATATTTCTTCTTGTCCAAAGAATAAATTCAACGAGTTTATACGATTTTCCAATATGCATATCTAATCTTCCGATTGCGAAACGAATTTACTAATAAGAATACCCACTAAAACGACGGAATAAAATTGCCCAATTATACCAAAAAGTGAGGTAATGAGTTTTGTCTGATAGTGGTTTGGTGTAATATCGCCAAACCCAATACTTGTTAGAGTTATACTGCTAAAGTACACCAAATCCATATATGCAAAGGGTGTACCGTTCATGCTGATTCCCTTAAAAGAATCGTGGTTCTGATAATAGAAGTACTGTAATAGGAAGGTGCAAATTTCAATCAGTAGGAAGTAACCACATGCCGAAGCCGATATAATATCTACATTTATATAACTTGGTTTAACGAGGTACTTTATTACCTCCCAAAATATAAAAAGGAAAAACAAAACATATATTGCATTAAGAGCTAAAAAATAGTTCAAAGAGTTTCCGAAAAATGGTAACC
This sequence comes from bacterium, assembly GCA_022844575.1. Taxonomy (GTDB): domain Bacteria; phylum Bacteroidota; class Ignavibacteria; order Kapaibacteriales; family UBA961; genus UBA2353. Next base: position 3,478 of record JALHLL010000046.1, on the reverse strand, counting down.
CTATCGGCAAAGCTAAAACTATAAAAAAGAGCACATTCCTGATGATGTTCTTCCACATTCCTTTTTCAACAAACAAACCTATACTGGCCACGCCCAATACTAACATATTTACGGGCCAAATAACCTGTTCATAAAACAGCATATCGCTTAAAAAAATCCCGATAAATAAATGCTGAATTAAAGCAAAAAGAAGTAACTCATATTTTCTTTTGTGAAGGAACTTCCTTATTCTCATTCTATTAATATTAATATGATAGTTTACGCTCTATTACTTCTTAAAGTATAGACACATTTATTTGTACTAAGATTAGTGGACATAGCATTAATATTTTATTGCTTATCCTTCTTGAGATTCTTTCATTCCGTATCAAAATTTAGGTGTATATCCGGTTAATACCCACTGCAATCACAATACATTTTGCGTATTCGGAATAGATCGTTATGCACCAAATTGCGATAAATGATGATCGAGATGTTTGTAGAACAGAATATTCCATTCATCTTTCGATAGGACACCAAAACCATGCGACTCCAATCCATCAAAGTGTTTCACGCCTAATTGCTGCGTTTTGTGTAGATACTCAAACAAACGTTTTTTTTCGGTTTCAAAATCCCTATCGCCATTAATTATAAATTGAGGTCCTGTGAAACTGTTCTTTTTATAGGGTCTTTCAGTCACTACATATGGCTTGGCAACCAATTTCAGTATAAACTTCTTAAATGCGTTCGGTCTGGGATGTTTATTATCATATACAAGTTCATATGTTACATTACAATGCGCCAACATTTGACAAACATTCATTTTACCCCACAACGCCTTACTTGCGGGATTCAAGTTATTCACTCTGCCAATTAACTCGGTTACTACCGCTTCATCAAATACATTCTTCATTGTAGTACACTTGAAAAGTTAAACATACTTGCAATATTACTCTTTTTTGCAACAAAACAAGGACATCCATGCAAAGTCAACCCAGTAAATAACAAAAGGGTCGCCCGAACGGGCAACCCTTTTTAGCTTTATTGCGAATAATCACAATCTATTATCTCATAAGCACAACTCTACGGTGTGCTACCATCGCGAACAGAAAACAAACATTTCGTTTTCAGTCAATCCTACAATACATTTGCCTACTGCATCATATACTTCTATACTTACCATATTACCGGTCGGTAATGCGAAATCAAGCATTGTTTCATTGGTAAACGGATTCGGTGCAGGTAAACCTACAATTGCTTCGCCCGTAAACAATGGCTGATCGTCAAGACCTGTCGGAGTATCTATTCTGATGGAAGTACTACCCAACTCAGCACAAACCAATCCCGCAGCCGATGCTCTGATAATAACATTATCGGATGTGATGCTCGGAACTTTCCGGCTTAATGATTGTTGTTTAGCACTTACATTCTGTTGAATTGTTACCCATGATTTAACGCCATGCGCCGAGTACGAAACCAATAAATGTAAAATAGAGCGTTATATATCCGCCGTTTATCGCAATATATTTCCACGAACGCTGTTCAAACAAAGCGACAATCATAAATATTAAAGCGGAAAATCCGAAGCCGGCAAGAAAACCCGCCATTGTTCCCCAACTCATATCCGTTTTTGCATCGCCAAGAAAAAAAGCAAGGTTATAACTGATAATAACGGAAATAATAAGAGTAAGAGAATATGTTTTTGCCGGATTTACTTTTTTCATATCCTCGTCCGTAAAATTATTTTCCTTCATCCATGCTTTATAAAACAACATAGGCGAATACCATATTGCACCTATTAACAAGTTACTTGCGGCGCATACAAGCACAGCCCAATGATTGATGTAGAATTGTTCCATAGTGTTTTTAGTTTGCAATTTACGAAAGGGTAGTACTCATTCCATTGGAAAAAAATTACCTTACCCGACCGGAATATAATTAACAAACTCTCGTTTCATAGTAAGATAAACTTCGGGTGTAAATCCCGAAAAATCTCTGAAGTCATTTATAAAATGCGATTGATCGTAATAGCCGCTTTCATAAGCGATGTTCAGCCAATCTATTTCTCCCCCTTTTTCAATTTCCAAAATCGCTTTTTGAAAACGAATAATCCTTAAAAATGATTTAGGCGCTACCCCCACATGCTCCTTAAATATTTTGATGCAATGTTTTTGTGAATATCCTACTTTGTTATATAGTTCTGCCAATGAAGTTGTATTAGGATTTTGCATAATGGTTGAAACCGAAAATTCAACAAATGGGTTCACCATAAGTTTGTTATTATATGTACGAAGAAAATACTGCTCGGCACATATAAATTTTTGTTGAACGGTATTCAATTCAAGTAACATTTCCCTTAATTGAAGAATTTTTTTTGTCATAATCGAATCACCATCAATGACTATATCCGTTAATTCATTCAATGGCATTTGTACAAAAGGATAAGAGCTTCCTTTTTTAAAATTCACGATAAACATTTCGCTATCCCTGCCGGAAGGAATTGTAATGTATTTATTTCTAATACCGGAAAACCACACTCGTTTACATGCCTGAATCTCTTTTAGAGTATGATTATCATATATAAATTTGGGCGAGTCGGTAAGGTCAATAACAATATTAACATTTGCATCGGGCAAAAATCTATCAACCGAGTGTATCGGGTTATAATCTTTATAATAAATAAAACTCTCAATAAATTGATTGAGAGGAAATAACGGAGAGAAGTGTTCAAACACCATGTAATACACCCCTGTTGTGAATTATTTTTTAGTTCGCCCCACTTATTATCCAAACAGATAACAAAGTATCAAGCACCAAACTGAGATAAATGATGGTCAAGATGTTTATAGAACAGAGTATTCCATTCGTCTTTCGATAAAACACCAAAAGAATGTGACTCCAATCCATCAAAGTGCTTTGCTCCTAATTGTTGCGTTTTGCGTATATATTCAATCAAACGTTTTCCTTCGGCTTCAAAATCCCTATCGCCTTCAATCATAAATTGAGGTCCTGTGGGGCTGTTCTTTTTATAAGGTTTTTCAGTCACTACATACGGCTTTACAACCAATTTCAGTATAAACTTCTTAAAAGCGTTCGGCTTAGGGTGTTTATTATCATATATAAGTTCATATGTTACATTACAATGCGCCAACATTTGGCTAACATTCATTTTGCCCCATACTGCTTTATTTGCGGGATTCAAGTTATTAATTCTGTCAATTAACTCGGTTACTACCGTTTCATCAAATACATTCTTCATTGTATTACATTTGAAAAGTTAAACATACTTTGCAATATTACTCTTTTTTGCAACAAAACAAGGACATCCATACAAAGACAGCCCTGAATTGTCCTGTAATAAGTTGACAGAAAATTAAAGTCTCCCGGTTGCCCTTTGAGCCGGGATTTTTTGTAAATGAACCTGATTGGGCGTTTTTAATTTCAATGCCCAATGTGGTCGTTGATTATTGTATAGCTCTACTGATTCTTCTACCAAGCG
>JALHLL010000045.1 GCA_022844575.1 bacterium | reverse complement strand
GCTCTTCCGATCTTGTGAACTTATCAATAGAAAAATGAGATTTATATTCTTTGTATGTATATATGTGATTTGTTTTGTACCGATGAGTGCTAAAAAAATCTCATTTACTGTTGACTTCGGGCAATTTGCAGGTACTGATAATAAAACTCGCGTTGAGATGTATTATGGATATCCTGATACGACTGTTGAGTATAGTGTACAGAATAACGAATATATAGGCAGATTAAAAGTGCATGCAAGAATCGAGTACGTGGATGGGTCTCTAGCTGATGACAATACATGGTTACTTGAAAATAGAAGTCGTAAACCGATACTTACTCATGAAGTAAACTTGTATGGGCAGAGAGTTTATTTTTTGGAACCCGGGCAGTACAAAGTTTCATTAACAATTACCGACCCACTTGATACGACGACAAAAGCATATCGTTCCATTCCGCTTCTGGTGCGTCGTTTCGGCAAGCCATATATTGAGATAAGCGATTTGCAATTATCGAATGGGATCAGTCTGATTGATAAAAACGCTCCTAATGCACCATATACCAAACACAACCTGAATGTATTGCCGAATCCTTTGCAAGAAGTGGTAGGAACGGAACCTGTTGTACACTGTTATAGTGAAATATATAATGCGCAGAAATATACCGGCGATACTGTCGCCGCTTTTTCTTATAAAATTTTTGACGGAGCTCGTAGGATAGTCGCGGCAAAAGACTATACACGATTAATTACCGGCGATACGATGATTGAAACGGTATCATTGGGTGTAAAAGGTTTGCCGAGTGGTGTCTATTATTTACAGTTTTCACTACAATCATATAAAAATGAAAATGACATTGCCTACTCTACAAAAAAGGTATATGTTCTGAACCCTGCAATGCCCCCGAGAATGGCTGCGCCATATACGGATGATGAATTATTTGCTATGAGCGAATGGGCTACGATGGGGGATGAAATGATTAAGAATGAATATGAAAAAGCGGTTTATATTGCAACAAAAGTCGAAATGGAGCTTTTCAACGAGCTTATGGATACGAAAGCAAAGCAGAAATTTATGTATCGCTTTTGGTCAACAAAAGACCCCGATAAGGAAACACCGGAAAATGAACGCCTTGTTCAGTACAGAAGAGCAATTCGTTATGCAAACATAAACTATTCTAATCCGCGTATAATAGAGGGGTGGAGAACCGATATGGGGCGTGTATTGTGTAAATACGGTTTTCCGACAACAATTGATCGAGGCAATGTGGTTGCCGAATCGAAAGCATATCAGACTTGGTATTTTGATAGAACACAAGGAGGTGTAACATTTAATTTTGTTGATACACAGAATATAAATAATTATATACTGGTACATTCGACGGCTATTAATGAAATGAGAAACGAAAAATGGATGGATGAATATGTGAAGAGGGGAAATAATACTGAACAAGAAAACTCACAAAACAATAATAGAAGATAGATAAATGTCCGTAATACTTTCGGCAATTGGTTTTTTTGCAGCGTATTCGGGCAGGTATGGCCGCTTAATAATGGCTTATATCATGGCTTTTATTATGGTGTTTTTGGATAGGGATAGAAAGAAACATACCGTGCTTAATATAAGGACGGCATTCCCTGATAAATCAGAAAAAGAAATAGATTCCATTGCACGAAACAGTTACCGTAGTTTGGCAATTACTTTTATAGAAATAGTAGCCATGCCATTTATGTCTTTGAACAGAATTATGTCCATGATAAGTTTTACGAATATAGAACTTATTGAAGAGTTGAATTCTGAAAATAAAGGACTGATATTACTTTCAGGGCATTTTGGTAATTGGGAGTTATTGGCTTTTAGCGCGGGTTATTTATCGAAAATACCGATGGCTATAGTGATAAAAAAACAAAGAAGTAATTCTATAGCACAACTTCTGCATACTATCCGTACACGTTGCGATAATACAGTTATTGATATGGGAAGTGCCGCAAAAAATATCGTAAGGGAGTTACAAAATAAAAAACCGATTGCATTATTGGTTGACCAAGCAGCTGACCCGAATAAAGATATTTTCGTCAATTTTTTTGGTCGTCCTGCTGTTACCTATGAAGCACCGGCTCAACTTGCCTTAAAATTCGGTACACCTATTATCATCGGGTTTGCAGTAAGAAACAAGAACGGTAAATACTCCGTTACTTTGCACCGAATAAAAACAGACGATTTGGAAAATACTCCCGAATCACGATTGGAATTAACGAGAAGGCATGTCGCAATTCTGGAGGAAACTATTAAAACACATCCTGAACAATGGGCATGGCAGCATAAAAGATGGAAATATGAAACTCCTAAATAATAAAGATTCCGCTACGATAGCCATAATTCAAACGGCATTTATTGGTGATATTACTTTGACATTACCTTTTGTTTTATCACTCAGAAATAATTTTGCCGATTCAAATATAATTTTTATAACAACTCCCGCAGGCGCGGAGTTATGCAGCGATTATAGTTTAATAGATGAAGTTCTTGTTTTCGATAAAAGGAAATCGCATAAATCATTTTCCGGAATGAGGCGATTTGCTTCTGAAATTGCAAAAAAAAATATTGATTATATATTCGTTCCGCATAAATCCTTCCGTTCTGCAATACTAATTTCTTTGATTCGCTTTTTTTCCAAAAAAATAATTATATCTGTTGGATATAAGGATAATGCTTTGTCATTATTACTTACCAAAAGAGTGAAGCAACCGAAAACAGGTCATGAAATCGAAAAAATCCATTCATTGTTAAAACCCTTTTTGGGTGGAAATGGCTATCAATTTGATAATAGGAAATCATATGCGGAGTATATCCATCCGAAAGTAAGTTCCAAAGAATTACCCCTCGACAATGTATCGAAAACCACGGTTGCCATTGCACCGGGTTCGGTTTGGAAAACAAAACGATGGGGTGAGCGGCAATATACCAAGTTGGCAATAATGTTGAAGGAGCGCGGTTATGATGTTATATTGATAGGTGGTAATGCTGATATTGAACTTTGCAAACGTATAGCCGAGAACAGTCGCTCCACATCTCTTGCCGGAAAGCATTCACTTTCGCAAACCGTTCTCGTATTGTCGAAAGCACTTATTCTTATTTCCAATGATAGTGCCCCTTCGCATCTTGCCTACCTTGCGGGATGCCCAGTTATAATGATTTACGGACCTACAGTACCGGAATTCGGTTTTTACCCACTTGGAGAACAAAGTAAGATAATGCAAAACAATGAATTGAAGTGCAGACCATGTCACCATCACGGACTGAATAACTGTCCTTTGGGTACGCATGAATGTATGACCTCCATTGACCCTATAACGGTATTATCTCTTACTGAACAAACTTTAGGGAATATCACCGATCAAATATGAAGTTTGCTATTCACGTTTCATTATTTTTGTAGAATCGGATTACAAATTATCGGGGATAATATATAATGACAAATCTACTCTATATGTCGGGTTTCGGTAATGAATTTGCCACGGAGGCAGAACCCAATGCTTTACCGAAAGGACAAAATTCACCTCAAAAAGTTCCCTATAATCTTTATGCCGAGCAATTAAGCGGCACGCCGTTTACGGCTCCGCGCCATAGTAATAAAAGAACATGGCTTTATAGAATACGTCCTTCTGTTGTACACAAACCATTTAGCAGAATAGAAAACAAGTTATTGCGTTCTACACCGTTTGATGAAATTCCGACACCGCCGAATCAATTACGATGGAGTCCTTTGGCAATACCTGATGAACCTACGGATTTTATTGACGGTTTAATTACTATTGCAGGCAATGGTGATTGCAGTATGCACAATGGGCTGGCTATCCACATATATGCAGCTAATAAAGATATGACGGATCGTTTTTTCTATAATGCCGATGGTGAAATGCTTATTGTGCCTCAATTAGGTATTTTGATTATTGATACTGAAATGGGAAGAATGGAAGTTGCGCCGGGTGAAATTTGTGTAATTCAACGCGGTATAAAATTCAGAGTACAATTAAAGGACGGCAAAGCACGCGGATATATATGTGAAAATTATGGAGGTTTATTCCGATTACCTGATTTGGGCCCCATCGGTGCGAATTGTTTGGCAAATCCCCGCGATTTTCTTACTCCGGTCGCCGGATATGAAAATATAGATGGTGATTTTACGGTAGTAGCAAAATTCTTAGGAAATTTATGGTCAGCACCTATTGATCACTCACCTTTGGATATCGTGGCATGGCATGGCAATTATGCTCCTTATAAATATGATTTATCAACATTTAATACGATCAATACCGTTTCATTCGATCATCCCGATCCTTCTATTTTTACAGTATTGACTGCACCCTCCGAAATTCCTGGTACGGCAAATTGTGACTTTGTTATTTTCCCGCCACGTTGGATGGTTGCAGAAAATACTTTTAGGCCGCCTTGGTTCCACAGAAATTTTATGAATGAGTTCATGGGCTTGATTTTTGGCCAATATGATGCAAAAGCTGAAGGATTTGTACCCGGCGGTTGCAGTTTACATAATTGTATGTCGGGTCACGGGCCTGATGCAGCCACTCATCAGGCAGCAACAAATGCCAACCTTGTACCACATAAACAAGAAAATACTTTGGCATTTATGTTCGAGACACGTTTTGTATGTCGTCCTACCCGTTATGCTATGGAAATCGGAGAATTACAGCATGATTATTATGAATGCTGGCAGGGTTTGAAACCTCAATTTTCAGTATAAAGTAAAAAAAAACCTTTGTTATTAGGGGTCGGCAGCACCGACCCTTTCATCTTAATTTTATATAAGTGCATGATACAGTTTTCGCTGGGAGAGCATAGAAGCGAGGCTTATGAAGCTATGCTCGAATTACGTGATCAGGTTTTAAGAAAACCCCTCGGCTTAAATCTTGATTTATCGACATTAGGGGATGAGGAAAATTCATATCATTTGGCAGGATATTATGGAGAAAGACTGTGTTGTTGTTTAGTCTTAACTCCTATTGATGAAAATACCGTAAGAATGCGCCAAGTCGCGGTTCTTCCAGATTTTCAGGGAAAAGGTATAGGTGAAAAATTAGTATTGGAGAGTGAAAGAATTGCTGCAGAAGAGGGCTTTAGTCATATTATTCTTCATGCACGAAAAGTAGTTGTAGGATTTTATAAAAAATTACAATATACTGTTTGTAGCGAGGAATTTGAAGAGGTCGGTATTCCTCATGTTCAAATGGAAAAATATTTTGAGATATTTTGAAAAAAGGATGGATTCAAATTTAAAGGTCATGCTCATTGGAGCAAGAAGTAAAGTGGCTGAAGCACTAGTACGTATTCTACGATCTGAAAAAAAAGCGGATATTGTTCTTATTTCTTCAGCAGAAAATGTTACGGGTGATACCGAAGGAGTAAAACTATACAGTCTGGCATTTGGCGATTTTAAACCGTTAAAAGAAATTGCCTTGAAAGAATTACCGACTGCTATCATTAACTGTGCTGCCATGACAGATGTGGACGGTTGCGAAATTGAAAGAGAAAAAGCATGGAATGCAAATGTGACTTTAGTGGAACATTTGGCGCGTGCAAGTAAAGCTACCGATGCACACTTTATTCATTTTTCTACCGATTATATTTTTGACGGCAAACATGGTCCCTACTCAGAAAATGATATTCCGAATCCGATAAATTATTATGGCAAATCGAAATTGGCTGCCGAAAATGTTTGTCATGCAACAGGTATCAACTATTCCATATTAAGAACCAATGTAGTTTATGGGCACACATCCTATAATCATGGTGATTTTGTTCAGTGGGTAGTTAATAAATTGGAAGCAGGAAAACCTTTCCGAGTAGTTGATGACCAATATGGAAATCCTACATTTACGGATGATATCGGTTTAGCTGTATTAAAAATAATTGATAAAAAAAGAGAAGGTATTTATAATATTGCGGGAAGTGATTACTGTAGCCGTTTAGAGTTTGCTAAAACTATAGCACAGGTATATCAGTATGATGCTTCACTTATTGAATCAATTACAACTCAACAGCTTTCCCAAAAAGCTGCACGTCCTTTGCGTGGAGGTCTGATCAATCTTAAAGCTGAAACCGATTTGGGAATGAAATTCAGTAAATCGTATAATGGAGTGATGACGTTAAGACATCAGATGCAAATGTGGGGAAAATAGGATAAGCGAGATATATGATTTACATCAATTCATAATGATTCTACGAGGTAAAGGTAATATAATAATATCAATATATTAATTGGATTTGTCTAAACAAAGATTTCCTTTTTGTATTAGCAAGACCTTGTTTTTGAGTATGGTACTCACTACATTACACATTGTGATTACAAAAAGCTATCTTTACTTCTGATTTTAATACTCTTTTGCACCTATACAACATACTCTCAGAAGCAAAATACTCTTGATAGTATTAAAACTGTGTATTGCCTTTGGTAACAGTTGAAGCAGATGAGAGCTTGCCGAGTTTGAATTACACGAAAAGGTATGAAGTATTTCGGAATTTTTCAGACACAATACGAAATATTTACCGATGTTCTTAATATTGAATTACCATCTGCATCAGGTTCCGTCGGCTTAGTTCCTGCATATTCTACTCTTGATATTAATGCTTTTGCAAGAATCTCCGATGAACTTGAAATTAAAGGGACTATTAACAATCTAACTGATGTACAATACTTTACGAAAAGACCGCTTTTTTATCCCGGTCCGGGAGTATGGCCTTCCGATGGGAGAAATTACACTATGTCATTTATTGTCAGAATTTAATAATAATCTGAAAAAAAGAAATTAATTTTAGTCAAAATAACAAGGGTGTAATTATTATCAATTACACCCTTACTGTTTACAATAAAATTCCTGAATTGATTCCCCTTTTGCTTTACCGTATCTCCACAACGGTAACTCCGTCACCGCCCTCTGCTATTGCTCCGATTCGGAAAGTAGAAACAGAACCATGCCGTGATAATTGATCGTGAATTGCTTGACGTAATGCTCCCGTTCCTTTACCGTGTATTATTGTCAGAATAGAAAGATTTGACAAAACAGCATCAGAAATAAGTCTCTCAACCTCTTTACAAGCGTCGTCAGCTCTAAATCCGCGTACATCGGTACTTGCTCGTGCATCAAGTTTAATAAAACTACCCGTTGATTTTGCCGAGATACTCTGTTTTACTTTTGCTCTTGATGCGCGACGTAATTGTACCGTCGGTAATTTGAATTTTACACCGTTGAATTCAACCTGTGCAGTTTTTCCTTCTTCATCAAGCTCCACTATATATCCTATTTCGGAAGCATCGCCCATTGTTACAGCATCTCCGATAATAAGACCTGATGGTTTTTCGCTTATTTCATTCTTTTTTAATTCGGCTGCTTTTTTAGCATACTCTTGTTTTTCACGTTCAAAATTTTTCCGAATTTCCGTGATGGGTTTTTGCTGTTCACGAATTTCACGAACTGTATTTTCAACAAGAGCATTAGCTTTGCTAATAATCTCATCGGCTTCTTGTCTTGCCGCGCCAACAAGTTGTCGGTATTTCTGTTTAAAATCCTCGAATTTTCTTTCATATTCTTTTTTTGCATTTTCGGCTTTTAATCGTTCTTCGCCGGCTTTCATGGCATGCTGTTCAGCATCCGATTTATACCGCTGTAATGCCGCAATACTTTTTTCTATTTCGGATTGCCTATCGCCAAGATATGTCCTTGCATTATCCAAAATATGGGGCGGAATACCCACCGATTGTGCCAATACGAAAGCATAGGAATTACCCGGAATGCCTGAAAGGAATTTATAAGTCGGAATCAATTTTGCTTCATCAAATTCCATCGAGGCATTTTTAATTTCCTCACGATTAAGCGCATATGTTTTTAATGAACTTTGATGTGTTGTTACAACAAAAAATGCTTGTCTTTCTATTAAACTATCTAAAATCCCTGCTGCTAATGCACCACCTTCTTGCGGGTCGGTACCGGAGCAAATTTCATCTACCAATACTAATGCAGATGGAGAGCAAAAAGAAAGAATATCGCGCAAACGAACTATTTGAGAACTGAATGTACTCAAATTCTGCTCGATTGATTGATGATCGCCTATTGCTGTAAATATTATTCGGGGATTGGTTCGGCATTCGCCTAAGGGGAATATTCCCGATAATGCCATAGCAATATTTAACCCTATATTTTTTAAAGCAACTGTTTTTCCACCGGCATTTGGTCCCGAAATTAAATATCCCCTGCCTTGTTGATCGAAGTCAGCACTTAATGGGATTGGTTTTTTCTTTATATCCGTCATTAAAAGCGGGTGATAGATATTTCTAAGTTCGATACACTGTTCTTTGGTAATATCGGGTTTGATACCGCCTTTTGCTACGGCATAATGCCCCTTTGCAAACATTGCATCAAAATGAGCCAAAATATCTGCCGTACTCATAAACTGTATTGCTTCACCGCCTAACTCACCTGTTAATGTCGTGAGAATTTTGACAATTTCCCTTTGTTCCTGATTAAGTAATAATGATAATTGATTATTCCAGTCGAAAATTTCAGCAGGTTCTAAAAATACGGTAGAACCTGTTTGAGAAACACCATGAATAATGCCCGGAATTTGTCTTTTCGCTTCGACTTTTATCGGTAATACGAATCTGCCTTCGCGTTGTGTTATAAACTCTTCCATTGCACGATCTTCTTCCACTACTTGTCGAAGAATCTTCTGAATTTTACTTCTCAATTTTGCAGAAGTTTCTAAGATTTCCTTTCGTATCGATGCAAGTTCACGGCTTGCATTATCGCGTACATTTCCTGTATCGTCTATTGCATCGGTAATATGCTTTTCTAAAAAACGGTTTTCATGTAATTGCTCAACAAAACTTTGCAAAGCCGGATACGATTCCGTTTTGTCACGGAAATACATTTTAATCAACCGAGAACTGCGTATCGTATCGTGTACGGTTAATAACTCCGTTGTTGATAAAAAGGCACCCTGGATAAGTGATTTACTGAGCATCGGACGTATATCATGAAGCCCTTCAATGGGTAATGTTTCATTACGCATTACAATAAGTCGTAATTCCTCAACAAGAGTATGTTCGGTTTGAAGCCAATGAATATCTTCGGTCGGTTCGGCATTCAGAATAATTTCCCGACCCGGTTCCGAAATGCAGTATTTAGATATATGTTGTAAAACGAGCGGAAATTCAAGTTCAGCGAGGGATTCGTTGACGACGGTTCTTTCGGTTTTTGCTTGCATATTGTGGTGAATACGGATTCTTTAGTTTACGTTAATAAGGATTTTACTATTGTTTGTACAAGAGTTCCCTCGGCTTTGCCGCGCAACTCCTTCATTGCCAAACCCATTACTTTACCGGCATCTTTCATTTCGGTTACGCCTGCATCGGAAATAATGGATCGTATTATTTCTCTAATTTCATCTTCCGAAAGTTGTTTCGGTAAATATTCCATAATTATGGCAAGTTCTTGCTCGCCTTTTTCTACCAATTCGCTTCTATTGCTTTGTTTGTATAAGTCAAGTGCCTCGCGCCTTTTTTTTGCCTCACGATTAAGGATTGCTTGTTCTTCATCGGCTGACATCGGCGAGTCCGAACCGCTTTTGTTAAACTCTATAATAGCGGCACGTAACAAACGTATGGTATCTAAGCGTAATTTATCGCCTGATTTCATGGCGGCTTTCATATCCTCGGTGATTCTTTGCTCTAATGTCATTATAATAACCCTTCAGATTCTGTATAAAAATAAAAAAAGCCCGGAACTCTAAAAAAAGTGTTCCAAGCTTGAGCATCTTAGCGCGGCTCCCAGGGGAGAGATTGCCGCTCAACTCAATGACAAATATAGCATGTTGTTAATTCATGGCAAAATATCATGTAGGTTTATAGGTATCATTACCACATGAAAAGTATGGCAACAAATCTTATAAATCTTTCGTTTGCATTAGCTTAAATACACCGTTTGATGTCTTTTCAAAGAGAAACTCTTTTTTTACTTTGTCGGGGTAACTCCATTCTTCTTGTACTCTATTATCGTCTGTTAGATGCTTTTCTATATGTTTCGGTGAGCCGTATAAAATGTAAACTTTGCCCCTCTGCGACTTCGCTCCATCTGTTTCGGATAAAGTTTGGAAGTTGAAAAAGGCAAAATCTACCCTTCTAAAATATTCAGCCATTGCTTCATTAAAGGTTGTGTTTGGTGAAGGGTCTTTTCCTTTCCAGTAAGAGAAAAGCTTTTTTCGTTTCTCCTCATCATTGCCGCTATTCATTTCATCGTATTCATCGTCTGCAAGTATATAATACATGCACTCTATTGCATAGGTTGGTTTAATAAGCGACATTGGCATTCTATCCCAACGTACATCAAAGGTATGTACTATTGTATCTTTCAGATGTTTTGCATATATTTTTAAGGCATAATGCCCCGGCAACAAGGATGAAACAGGCATTGGTAATGTAAGCAAGGAAGCGTTTCTTCCTACGTCTGTCGGTATTACCGAAACATATGTATCAACACCGGAACCGTATAGAGATTCATCGGCGAATGTCAGGCACTTCGTGGGGTCAGCTTTTGCTGCACTTTCAACCGAGGCGAAAGTTCCCCAAGCGGAAAAATTATTTTCCGTTGATTTGATTTGTTCCAATTTCCAAGAATACTCCAAACCCTCGGGCTTGCCGAAGACAGTAATACAAGCAGCTATATTATCAGTACCGAATGGCATATCTCCGCCCATCTGAACGGGTAATAAACTGGATTTTAGAGTATCATTATAACCACGCGCAAAAAAAACATTACTATACCATACGGCATTCGGTTTTCCTATTATGATTGGTTTTGTTTTGATTTTACGAATCTGAGCCGATTCTTTATCGCCGAGCGTAATATCCGCTGTATAAGTTCCTGATGACAATGCTGAAGCTATCGCTCCATATACAAAATGAGATTTTGAGTTGGTTTTATCGAATGATTGTGTGAAAGCACTGTCTTTCCATCCGACTCTTCGTACTATTACATTCTCGGAGTTACGGATTTCAACAGTAACAGACGGTGTCGCAACATAAGCACCTCTACTATCTTTCGTTCGTGGTGCTTTTGCAAAAGCAAGAACATCGTTCATTATTCTGAAGAGAAAGGTAATGGAAACGGAGTCCGAATTGCCTTTTCCCGTAACAATGGGTTCGCAAAAGAAAACATCGCCAAACTGATAATATGAACTTCTATCCTGAGCCCCTCTTCCCATCATGGATTGCTGGGCTATTACGCAAAAGGGTGAATTAACTAAAAAAGAAAAAACAACAAGGTAAAAAACGCCTTTCATATTATTATCCGGCATGGTAAAGTAAGTAAAAGCAAAGATACTATGATTATACCCATAAGATGGTAGGTAATAAAGTAGAAAAGTGATGATTGTAGTGTTTTTGTCGTAGAGTGACGCAAATTTGATATTGCTATTTTTGTTTACAATTTGTTAACATATTTTTAGGTGATATTTTATGAAAAGTTCTTTACTGTTGTTCTTTTGTTCATGTGTTGCCCTCTACGCACAATATCCTCCCGTATTAGAGTATTCAAACACAAAAGCGGAAGCCAAACAACATGTGTTGAATCGCAAAAACTTTACTCCGGATTTTCTACAGAATATGAAAGCCGAAGGTAATCAGAATTGGGATTTTTCGGTATTGAAGTCGGGAAGCGGACAGATTACCGCTGATTATCTTACATCTACTCATGTGGATTTTCCGAATACCATTGAAGTGGAATTTGAGGAATCGACAACACCGAATACGGTAGTGGATAGAAAAACTTATTTTTCGACTGATGAAAACGGTATTCATGAAATAGGCACTTCTTTTGCAAAAAGAGCTTATTCGATTATGCAGTTTACGGGTAATGTGCTTGATACTTTCTTTTTATTAGAGCAACAAGCCAGATATGCTACGCCACGTACTCATATCAAATTTCCATGTACAATGGGTTCTGCATGGCAATCGGGTTATGAATTAGACTTTAATTCACAGATTACATTAACAGCATATCTTCTTAATAAAGCCCCTTTCTTACGAAATACAAAATTTGTACAGTATGATACGGTTGTCGGCTGGGGGCAAATGCGTGTTGCGGCAATGGATGGTAAACCAAGTATTCAGTATCCGACACTTATGGTTGCAAGAACAGTTAAAATTCGCCACTACTATACTCTTAACGGCGCACCGGCACCGGAACAATTATTAATACCTTTCGGGTTAGTACAGAATGACACAAGTGCGTCATATTCTAACATTTACTTTTGGCGCGGCGGAAATCAAATACCCTTGGCACGAATCATTTTCAATAATCCGACTTTTGAAATAAATGAAAGTACAGGAATTTATACGGATTCAAGAGATATTGAAGTTGACGAGACATCATCCGTACAAGATGAGTTGAGTGGTATCGGATCAATAACGCCGAATCCTGTTATGGGGTCATCAGTGAAAGTACAATTGGAAAAACCATTTGAAGGCGGAGAGATAGCTCTTTATAATTCCTTAGGTATTCGATTGGAATTACCTTCTTTTATGATGAATGGTACTCATGAACTTACATTCGATGCACAAGGGCTTGTATCAGGTACATATTCGGTACAGTTACGTGATAATTACGGTAAAACTGCTTCTGCTTCATTTGTGGTTGTAAAATAAGGTACTATAAAGTTCTTTTGTGAAAGTCCTGCTGTTCCCTAAACAGTAGGGCTTTTTTTTTGAAACATATGAAGTAGCGAATGTTATTACGGTAACTATGGTCATAATTGTTGCTTTTTGACAAAAAGTTTCTTATTATGTGGATTGGGTATGTAACAGAGCGATGATATGCGAAATTTTCTTCTCCTTATTCTATTGTGTTTAACGTTTGATACTGCATATACGCAAGTAACAAATACGGCTACGCCTTATGGATATGCGGGAAGAAGATTTATGATTGCATTTATGCAAAACGAAGTCTATTATGATACCGAAATAAAAGATCTGCATCAAATAATCAGCATCTCAACAACTCAAAGAACAAATGTTAAAGTTGAAAATTACTTAACGGGTATAGTTAATACTTATAACCTTCCTGCCGATACGGTACTATGGATTAGAACACCGATATTGAACGAGAATTTTGATTCGGAAGTCGGCAGAATGAAGGGGATAGAAGTAACTGCCGATCAACCCGTACTTGTGTATTGCCTTTCCTCAAGTGAATATACATCGGATGCTTATTCGGCAATTCCTACCTTACATTGGGGTCATGAATACATGGTAGTTTCCATGCCTAATACAACGTGGAGCTATGATAAATTCGTAAGAACAGGTGAGTTCCTTCTTATCGGGTCAGAAGATAATACCCTTGTTACTTATATACCGAATGCTAAAACGGAACGAAATTATAATGTCGCGGAGCCGGTATATATACGTTTGAATAAAGGGGAGACATATTTGGTACGTTCAACCCCCGATGAAGATACCGGAAATGACTTGACAGGTACACATATCACATCCGATAAACCTATCGGTGTACTTTCCGGACATGTACGTACCACGGCACCGGCCGTCATACTCGGTCTTAATGATGATAGTAGAAATCATATTATCGAGATGCTTCTGCCGACAAATCTATGGGGTACAGAATATATATCTATTCCTTTTACCATTCCTTCACCTGACCCGGATATAATGAAAGTTGTGGCTATTGAGCCGAATACGGTTATTACGGTAACAGGTCAAATGACCGATAGAACAATTACACTTGATTCTACGGGAGCTTATGCAACACTTGCCCCTTTTGTTGAGCCCTTACGATGGAAATCGGATAAACCTTTTTCTCTTGCACAAATAATGCCGACAAGTCAGGAAAATAATAATCAATATGACCCCTCGATGGTTATAGTACCCCCGACAAAAATGCTGATGCAAGAGGCATTGGTTCGGAGTTTCGATTATAAGACTTCTTCATTCAACACATTTAATAATCATTTCCTTACTATACTATGCGATTCATTGGCACGAGATAGTTTAAGAATGAACGGTGTTTTGCTTAGTTCTTTGTATCCCGCATTACTCAATAATGTTGTACCGAACACAAAATATTGTTTCGTTAATTTTCGACTGCCGGCCAGTATCCAGAAACTGACGACAGAAAAAGGATTTTTCACGGGTACTTTATATGGTACGGGTGCTGAAGATGCATATTCACTTACGTTAGGTGGCATACTTTTTCCAGCCGAAGAAAAAGAGAATATTCCCCCGATTATTTATGCGAATACCGATTGCGGAATAGTAGCGGGTTATGTAAAAGAACTTGCACCTCCTGAGGGTACATATATACGTAGTATAAGGGTTGTTTTAGATTCGACTTTCAATTATTCGTGGAAAATAAATACTATGAGTGATACTTCGACTTTTGTAACGTTCAGAGCAAGTCCCGTTAATCCGACAAAAAACGGCTATTTTTTATTAGAAGCGACGGATAATATGGGAAATACTCAATATTTCCGTTATCGTTTCCAAGCATTGGGTATAGAATACACGGATTCGCTGTTTTTTGAAGTATTGGCAGGGCAAAAAGAATGCAAGTTCGTTACGATAAAAAATACGGGTAATAAACCGATTTCTATCGGTGGTGGAACATTAACAGGTGATAATCGGCTCAAATTCGGGGCTAGTTCACCGAATGGAGTTTCACATCAGAGTTTGGCTCCAGGACAAACGGTTAAAGTGGAGATTTGTTTTGATCCACTTACAGATACAACAGTACTCAATGCTCAGTTCACTATAAACCTACCGTGTAATTTGCAGTTAAGTACCACACTCTTGGGTTCGACTATTTTCCCGAGTTTACTGACGAGAGGGCATAATTATGGCGATATTGTATTGGGAGATACTAATTGTACCGATATTCTATTCGTAAATAATGGGAACATGGATATAACCTTAAAGTATGTGGAATTTAAGGATATTCCGGTTTTCAAAATTGATACGGCCGGTTTATTTCCGATTGTATTACCTAAAGGCGATACCCTGAAAATTCCAGTATGTTATCTACCAGGAAATAGGGAAAAAGACTCACTATTAATTACATGTATAAATAGTTATAATTTACCGGATATTACGGCGATGGTAAAGGGCAGGGGAGTAGCACCCCTTATAAATTCGGCCACAATTGATTGGAAGAAAATACGTGTAGGCACAACTCGAGATAGTATTGTAAAAGTTATCAATACCGGCAATATGCCAGCAAATATTACGCATATACGTAATAGTGGTGATACTTTATACTTTGATGAAAAGTATCGTGAGATAGTTCAGTTCGTTACCGTCTATCCGAATGATACTTTAACTTTACGTGTAAGTTTTTCGCCTCTTGATACTATAAAGTATGAACAAAGTTCATTATTTACAGTATTGAATTGGAAATTGCACCCCGCTGTTTTAATCTCTATGTCGGGTGAGGGTACACTTCCGTATATAAGTGAGTTTGATACGGATTTTGATACTATAAAACTACATAGCTTTAAGGATGATATTGTTACTTTGTATAAAGGTTACGGCAATGAACGCTTAACGGTAGATTCCATATACTTTCTAAGCGGTGATGAAAAAGCGTTTATATTGAATAAAGAAATATTAAAAAGTAAAATTACCGAACCCCATACGACTGTAAGTATTCCCATACAATTTTCCCCTCAAAAATTAGGGAAATCGGAAGCACATTATGTTATTGTAAGCGATGCTTTACCTGCTTATAAAAGAAAACATGATACGGTTACTTTTACGGGCTTTGCAATATTCCCGGACACGACGGATTTTTCTTTTGAAATAATCGCTCCCGATTCTGTGTATTCATGTACGGATACTTCGGCGAACATTACAATAAAGAATACGGGCAATGTACCTTTACGAATAGATTCTGTTTATTTTACAAGTGCCATTTTCTCCGAAGCACGATTGTACGATAAAGTACTCGAAGTAAAACAGAGTATATCGGAAGAGTTTTCTGTTATTTCTATCCCATCGGATGGTTTGGACTATGGTTTCCGAATAGTATGTAATGATACGATTATTAGGGAATATAGAGGATTTATTTCTGCTCGTATAAATGAACAAAAGTTTACGAGAATAGCACCTGAAGATACGACGGTAACAATCGGTAGCGAATATTCTTTAATAATTGACGGAGAGGGGAAACCGCAAAAGAATGTGCCATATCCACTTATTATCAATATAGAATATAATCCAGATATTTTTCATCTGCTGAATAGTGATACTAAAATTTCGATAATAAAGGATAATTTGTCCGACACATATACATTGCCAATTCAGAGGGTTTCCAATACTATATTATCTATCGAAATACCGGAGCAATATACTATAGGTGCAAAAGTGCAATGGAGAATACCTTTACGGTATTGGGTATTACTTGATAAAAGCAAAAGCGATGATTTTGCCATAACGGTAACTACAGGTGATAAACAATGTTTTAATGACCTAAGTACTGTTGTTAGTACAAGTGTGGCACCTGTTTGTGCTGACCCTATACGAGCAATTTCTCATACTGCGCCAAATACTTTTATTCTGTATCAGGTAAGACCTCATCCTGCCGGAATTGGCGAAAGTGAATTGTTTATGGCATCACCTGATGAGGGCGAAATTCGTTTGGAATTATCGGATAGATTCGGATATGTGGCTTATACGAGAAGTGATATTGTGAATAAGGGATTTAATGAGATAAAACTCCTATTCCCCGATATAGAGTCGGGATATTATACTTTAAGAGTTTATAGTACTTTCGGTATGAGAACATTACCGATTATAATTCAGAAATAAAATAGATTCAGGATAAACTAAGATAATGGCATTTCATATAGTAGAGCGATTGTTAAACGGTATAGTTGTTTTCCGCCCTGATGTATTTTCCGATGAACGCGGCTTTTTTATGGAACAATTCCGTTCCGATTATTTACAAGATATCCGTATCTATGATAATTTTGTTCAGGAAAATCACAGTGGTTCCATAAAAAACGTTATTAGAGGAATGCACTTTCAATGGGAAAAACCCATGGGGAAATTGATTCGTGTTATTCGCGGCGAAGCACTTTTTATGGAAATTGACATTCGTTATAATTCGCCGACGCTTGGTAAATATTGTTCCATTCATGTAAGCGAAGAAAACAGGAAATTAATTTGGGTGCCGCCCGGATTTGCAAATGGTTTTGTTTCTTTATCCGAAAAAACGGAAATACAGTATTTATGCACTGCAATTTGGAATCCGAAATGTGAAGGTGCTATCCGATGGAATGATCCGGCAATAGGTATAGATTGGGGGATTGATGAACCGCTACTTTCACCGAAAGATGCCGTTGCCCAAACATTAAAAGAATGGTTGGAAAAACCGGAATCGCGTTTGTTCGCGCTTTGAAATAGAGATAAATTGAAAGAAATACAATCCTGTATTTGTTTATTATTTTACTTCTATAAAATTTTTATACTCGCCAATTCTAAAACCCGTAAATTTTTCTACTAAATCAGTAGCAGCTACTAAGAGCGGACGTTTTTTCCTACGTTTCGGATCGAAAAATTGCGTCCAGGATTTGTCCTCTTCAATTCTCTGT
>JALHLL010000044.1 GCA_022844575.1 bacterium | reverse complement strand
TATCCCTCAAGAAGTTAGCAGATGATACGGGGAGCTTTTATTGCGAGATAAATTCATCTCTTACTCAGAACAATTATTTATTACCACAATATAGTATTGACGGCTTACATCTTAATGCTGAAGGATATAAAGTATGGTCTGATAAACTTTTACCGTATATCAACCTCTGTAAAAATCGGCCTTCCTAGGAAACCCTTCTTTTCTTCTTCTTCGTAGTCTGTCTGTATTCCTTAGGAATTTTTCCTGATCTTATAATTTTTTCAATTATGTTTTTTGCATTTGTAAAATGTGTTTTTCTTATTTTTTGTTTTATGGTTAATAATGAGGGTGATGCAACGGACAATTCCGTAATGCCCATACCTATCAATAATTCGGTAATATTGTTCCATGCTGCAATCTCGCCGCAAATAGATACGGGAATGCCGTTTGCTTTGGCTCCCTCTACAGCCATATTCATAAGCCGTAGTACCGAGGGATGTAATTCATTGAACATTTCTGCTACAAAACCATTATTCCTATCCGCTCCCAATGTGTATTGAGCCAAGTCATTTGTACCGATACTAAAAAAATCGGCATATTTACCTAACTCATGGGCTATACAGCAAGCTGCCGGTGTTTCAATCATTATACCAACCGGTATATGATTATCGAACATCGCCCCTTCTTCTCTTAACTGATGCTTCACCTGATCAATAATTTTTTTTGCTCTTTTTATTTCCTTGACATTCGATATCATCGGTAACATAATCTTAATGTTCTTATGCTCCGATGCCAGTAGGATTGCTTTTATTTGTGTTCTGAATACTTTTTTATTACCGAGCAGAAAACGTATTCCTCGGTAACCGAGAGCAGGGTTTTCCTCTTTTCTTATTCCTCCTTTTTTATCACCGCCTACATCAAATACTCGAATTGTTACCGGATGTGGAAAAATTCTCTGTGCAATTTCTTTATACCAATGATGTTGTTCAAGTTCTGTTGGAAAAGTACCATTGTTTTTCACTAAATACTCGGTTCTTACTAAACCTATTCCTTGCGCTCCAGACATTATTGCCGCATCCACCTCTTCAAGCGTTTCAATATTAGCCGAAAGACGTATTTGTATCTTATCGACGGTTTCGCTCGGTAATTCTATTATCTGTCCTAATGCTTTTTGCTTCTTTTGTTCTTTAACCCGTTCTTGCTCATAATCTAATAATGTGTTCGGTGTCGGATTGATAATAACCATGCCCGAATATCCATCGCAAATAAGTATGCAGTCCTCAGGTATTTTTTTTGTAGCATTCGCAATTCCGATGATAGCCGGTATTCGTAATGAACGCGCCAAAATGGAGACATGTGAAGCAATGCCGCCTATTTCTGTAATAATACCTGAAATACCGATTTTATAGAGTTCCAATAAATCTGTGGGCGTAATGCTATGAGATACTATAACAGCTCCGGTCGGAATTCTTTGTAATGGTTTTCTTTTTCCCAAATGAACAAGCAACCGATGGCGTACATGGTCAAGTTCCGCAGCTCTTTCTCGTAATGTTATATCTTTTGCGTGGGCAAATAAAGCACATCGTGCATCAAATTCATCTTCAACTGCCTGCACTGCAGAAAATGTGCTATAGATTCTCTTTACAATCTCCTCTTGCAGTGTCGGGTCGTTCAAAATCATAGAATATGTTTCCATGATTTGTTTAATGGTTTTATCGTGCTCAGATTCAAGTGTTAATGCAATCTCATCGAGACTTTTCCGTTGCGATTCATTAAAACGCTCTATTTCTGACGGCAGCCTATCAGGTGAGACGGGTCTGTTTTTTGTTTCTCGCAGTTTTTTTATGACCGTTACCCTTTGCGAGCAAATCGCAATTCCGGCTGAGGCGGGAATTCCTTTTAATTCACGCTCCTCAGGGAGGTTTTTACTCTGATCAATGCTGTTTTTACTGTCGCTTACCATAAATACACACAATTCAAAAAAAATCTAATGATAGACAATAAACGGGATTGACCCTACCGTTACTCCATTTTCTACTATAATTCTATATGTACCTATGCTAAACTGCCTCACATCTACAGGAAATGAGTATGTACCCTCCGATAATACTCCTTTGTGTATAGATGTTATTTGCTTACCTTCAATATCAATAATATGAAGTCCGTACATATTCATCTCCTTACACGTAAAAGCAACCTGAATATTATCAGATGCCGGATTCGGCGTGATTGTTATTCCTTGAGTGCTTACATCAGATTCTTCTACCGAGGTCAAGAAATCTTCTCTTTCAGACAGAATAAGTGAATCGGGATCAACGACTATATCGGCAACAGGGAAAGGTGTTTCGATTGTAAAAGTTTGTATTCGCTCATTGTTTAAGATACTTGTCCGTATAGGTTCCAAAAATGAACTTCGTACGGCTTTTAACTCCAACGTCAAAGGCATAATAAAGACTTCGGGTACGTCTTCGCCTTTTTGTACTTGTTCTATTGTTATAGTTGTTACGTATGTATCATTATTGCCTTTTACAGAGTTTCCTGTGGCTTTATATATGGGGTGACCTGCTGAGTATAACCATTGATCAAAAAATTGTCTCCATGTTACTGTTTCCAAAGGAATTTCTTCTTGTAAATGATTATAAAAATCTTCGGTTTCCGCACTTTGGAAGCGTTTTTTATTGAACCATGAACGTAAAGAAGAGAAGAACTTCTCATCTCCTGAAACTTTTCTCATCATGTGATATACCCATCCTGCTTTACAATACGTGGTAGCATAATTGAAAATATTAGAAATAGATATTCCCCAAATGGGTGGTGAAGGGTTTTGTGCCAAATATTGCCTTCTTCTTACATTCAAATGTTTGTGAGCCCACTCCATACCTCCCCATGATTCGTACCAAAGTGCTTCACCCCATGTTGCACCACCCTCATTCATCCAAATGTCTTTCCATGTAGCACAGGTAACCAAATCGCCCAACCATTGGTGTACAATTTCATGAGATATGCCCACAGCACTCCATTTTCTTGCCCATGATCGGTTTGTGGTTGACATGGTCTGATGCTCCATTCCGCCAAAGTCATAAGGTGCTACAACAGTATGCCCGTATTTGACAAAGGGATACTCGCCAAATAGACGTGAATAGATTGATAACATGTTGGGAGCATCACCAAATGTGTTGAGGGGATTTGTTTCTGCACTATCCACGCTATCGGCTTTCATGTCTATCGCCCATACATAATTGTCAATCGGTATGGAGTCATTCGGATCGGATACCTTTTTATACCATTGTCTAAACATGGTAAAACGCGAGGCATTTGCCACCATAAGGTAGGTCGGAATCAGCGTTGTATCCGTCCATACATAGTCGGCAAATTTTTTCCCGGTTACTTTATCTTCTCCTTCTATTATATCTCGTAATAAACCATTAGAAGAGACCGAAAAGGGGATGCTGTCACCATTATTTCTTGGCACGCGAACGGTTATGCCGGCACGAGCTTTGTCATGGGGTACATCATTACAAGGCATCCAATATCGAGCATTTTCAGGTTGGCTCATTGTATAAAGAACACCTTCCGGAATGGTGAGTTGCCTGTTGTTAATATCTGTAGTTTTTGACAATGTACCTTTCGAGAATGCGTGAAATCCACGATTATCATTACCTATATAGGTATAATGTACAAATAGGGTTAAGGTATCGCCAAGATTAGCTTTTGTCGGAAGGTTTACGGAAAACGTTCTTTCGGATTGGGATATACTTGTTTTTTGTTCTTTCACAAATACACTATCTATACGAAGATCTACCGCGTCGAATATCAACTCTGAGATAAGTGCCGAATCAATCTGTATTTGAATTTTGTTAATGCCCGTATAAGCTCTATTTATCTGCATTGTCTCAATGGTTGAGAGAGGATTTCTCCAATCCATAAAGAGACTGTAACTCAGAACATTATACGGCTTATGGATGATTTGAGAACCGGATGGTTTTTCAATGACCGCCTGGCAGAAAATATCATGCTCATGCTCGATATGTACACTGTTGGGTTTTTCGATAAGATAGAGCGGAATGTTTTGCGCGATGGCGGTATAACCGCACAGTAAACTAATGAGTATTAAGAAGGAAAGTGTTTTGCTATAAGATATGTTATCAGATTTCATTGATGCTCCGAAAATTACATAGTGCTGAGTTTATGATAAAGAATGCTGTCCCGATATTTTGATTCAGTAACTTACGAAGAAACAGTTTAAATCGTTACATCCATTCTATGAGACTGTAGGATTGTAATTAGATAATGAATAGTCAGCGTTTACATGATATCTTGAAAGATAATCTAAAAATATACTTTTCAAGAAGCTTATTCAATCGAGATCACCGTTGTTTGCAATCATTAAGTTGAGGACGCGTCGAAGTTCAATCAGAAGTTTCGACATTATATTCAAATTTATGAACATACACACAAAACAATTATTACAAGAACTAAATTTGGAGGCAGAAGTAACAAGGAAATTTTTACAGAATGTCCCTTTTGATAAAAGTGAATTTAAGCCCGCTGAAAAATCAGAAACTTTGGGGCGATTAGCAATTCATGTTGCCGAGATTGTTGCGTGGTGGAAAGAGGTTATTACAAATGACAAACTCGATTTTATAGATTTTACACCTGTAGATATTACAACAGCTGATCAATTGTTACAATATTTTGATACCTTGGTTAATGAGGCAAAAGAATCACTGATGAATGTTCAGGAATATGAACTTGAAAAAGAATGGTCAATGACTTATGGTGATCAAGTTCATTTTACTTTGCCAAAAAAGCAGGTTCTCAGGATGTTTTGTATGAATCACTTAGTACACCATCGGGCTCAATTAGGAGTTTATTTAAGGATTTTGGATATTTCTGTGCCAGCAACCTATGGTCCTTCGGCGGATGACGATGAAGTAATACTAGTAAAAAGATTTCTATAAAGTGATATGATAGGATGAGTTCATCCGATACATTATAACTACAGCTTATACGCTTCTATATAGAGTATAATTTCCCATATTTAGGTAGGATAATTCTCGTTCCGGAAAGTATATTCGACGTTTCTTCCGCAAGACGTTCGCAGGCGTCCGTTTCGCCGTGCATAATAACAAGGGTTTTCGGTCGTACATAAGAAAGCCACTCAATTATCTTTTCTCTTCGTGAATGAGCCGTGAAAGAAAATTTCTCCACACGACAATTACGCCTTAATGTGGTGTGACCCCATGCAATTTGTTGATTTCTTTCCGAATGTAGCAATGTTGCTCCCGGCGCTTCGGGATCTTGCCAACCTACAATAGCAATTCCGTAATTTTTTTGTCTGAACCATTCGCGAGCGAGTTCAAATGATATAGTACCTTTGTTCATCATGCCGCTTGTTGCAATAACAATAGCAGGTTTTTTGAAATAATCGCCGTTCATTAATTCCTCACGGATAATCGGAATTTGTGGAATATCGGCAATTTCAAAACCGGATTGAATTCTCGGAACGGAATAACAATATCTATCATATATATTGCTGATATTTTTTGTCATACCACCCGAAAATATGGGTAAATGAGGAATACTGCCTTTTCTCATTAAATTCCAAATAACGGTCAGTATTTCTTGCGATTTTCCGAGGGCAAAACACGGAATAAGAACGGAGCCGTTTGATTCCGATATTTCATTGATATATTTTGCTATTCTCTGTATTTCTTTACTTCTTTCCGGAGGGTCTGTGGCGCAATTTGTTGCTTCGGAAAAAACAATGTCATAATGTCGTTTCGGAAATGATGCTCCGGGTAATAATGATTGTTTTTCAAACTGCACATCGCCTGTATGAAAAATAGAAAATCCATTACATTCCAATGATATTCCTGCCGAGCCGAGTATGTGTCCGGCATCAAAAAACTCTATGTCAATGCCATGTTTTGCATTGAGACTTTTCAACGAAAATAATTCACGGTATGGATATGCTTGAATTAATAGTTCTATTTTTTCGAGAATACTGCTATTATATTGCTCAAGATCGTTTTCATTCCAATAATTCGGATCAGGCGGGTTATATGTAAGTAAACGTATGGTATTACTAAGCATAACATGCAGAATATCCCTTGTGGCACGAGTGGAAAATAAATGCAAATGGGGGAGTTTATGTAATATATACGGAACGCCACCTATATGATCGGTGTGGGCATGCGAAAGTATAAGAGCATCTATCGGTAAGTTGTGTTGATTTTTACTGTGCAGTAGAGCGTCTATATTCGGAAAAGCATATTTATCGCGTTTTTGCGGATGTAGCCCTGCATCTATCAGAACACCATTACCTTCGGAATAAATGTAAGTACAGTTGGCTCCTATTTCTTCCGCTCCGCCCAATATGGCAAAAGCATTTCTATTCATCGTTTTCCAAAGTATGGGGATAATATGTAGCTAAAGCATCATGTGCGGCTCTTTGCTCCGCTTGTTTTTTATTTTTTCCTATACCTGTACCCATACTCTCATTATTGACAAATACAGCAACCGTAAAGTTTTTATCATGGTCAGGTCCCGCTTCATGCTGAACGATATATTTAGGCGAAAAAAAACCATCGGCTTGCACAACTTCCAGTAAAATGCTTTTATAATTTTTTACTTGCATTTCCGGCGAATTGAGAATTGCGGGTATAAGTGTATCGGAAATAAATTTTCTGGCATTATCCATTCCCCCATCAAGGTATATGGCTGCAATAATAGCTTCCAATGAATCGGCAAGCATCGTTTCATTACCGTCTCTTAACGATTTTCCGGCACTTGCGGAAAGTTGTAAAAACAAATGCAATCCTATATTTTTAGCCACATGAGCCAATGAACCGCGCTGTACAATCCATGAACGTAGTTTTGTGAGTTCACCCTCTTGTACGGCAAGATGATTATAGAACAAATATTCGGCGACAATCATACCGAGAATTGCATCACCTAAAAACTCCAAACGCTCATTACTGTGTATATCGGCAACAGTCGATAATTGTAAAAATGAGCGATGGGTTAATGCTTGTTCGAAGTATGCGGGATTGTTTATTTTAATACCCAAACGGCGTTCGAGATCTTCTTTCCGCGCATCGTTTAGTATGCCGATACGCGGAAAGAATACCTCATGTTCACTATATGTCGGTTTGGTTATTTTTCTTTTTAATCCTGCATAAATATTCTGTAGAATATCTTTCACAGTGCTCCTTTAAAAAAATAGGTCGGATAATATTATTATCCGACCTGCAAAATATCTATAACATGCAATATTGCAAATTGTAATACTTATTTTTCGAATGCTTTGAAACAAATAGCTGTATTATGACCGCCAAAACCGGCAGTATTATTTATCGCAGCTTTTATTGTTCTTGCTTCGGGTTTATTCGGAACATAGAACAGGTCGCATTCGGGATCGGTTTCACCATAGTTAATTGTCGGCGGTATCATAGAATTCTTTACTGCCATAGCTGTTGCAATAGATTCTATAGCACCGGCAGCTCCCAGAAGATGTCCCGTCATTGATTTTGTAGAACTTACTGCAAGCTTATAAGCTAAATCCCCGAAAACGGTTTTTATAGCTGCTGTTTCACATTTATCATTGAATGGGGTAGATGTACCGTGCGCATTAATATACCCTACATCTTCCAGTGAAATATCCGAATCTTTTATTGCCAACTGCATTGCTCGTGCAAGCCCCTCGCCTCCGGCTGCGGGTTGTGTTACATGATATGCATCATCAGTAAGACCGAAACCGGCTACCTCCGCATATATTTTCTCAGCTCCACGATTCATAGCATGTTCGAGAGTTTCAAAAATGAGCACGCCCGAACCTTCGCCCATTACAAAACCGTCTCTGTTTTTGTCAAAAGGTCGGCTCGCGGTTTCAGGTGACTCATTGCGAGTTGAAAGAGCTTTCATAGAATTGAATCCGCCAATTCCCATCGGACATATAACGGCTTCACTTCCACCTACGACCATTACATCCGCATCACCTCTTTGCATAAGCATAAGTGCGTCCGCTATAGAATGGCTTGATGTAGCACATGCTGAAACAGTTGCATAATTAGGGCCTTTAAGACCATAGCGTATCGCAACTTGTCCTGCAGCTATATCCGATATAAGCATAGGTATGAAGAAAGGGGAAATCCTATCCGGTTTTCCATCTCTCTCATAAAGATTTTGCTGCTGATGATGGTATGTCCACATTCCACCTATGCCGGAACCGATAATAACACCTACTCGATTGCGGTCGGTTTTTTCATAATCAATACCCGCATCTTCGGTTGCCATTACCGATGCCGCAATAGCATATTGTGTAAACAAGTCCATTCTCTGAACTTCTTTGCGAGAAATATACAATTGCGGATCGAAGTTCTTTACCTCATGGGCAAACTTCGTATCGAAGTCAGTAGGATCGAACTTCGTAATTGCACCGGCACCCGAACGACCCTCCATCATCGAGTTCCAGAATTCGCTTGCAGTATTGCCGATAGGGGTAACCGCACCTACGCCGGTTACAACAATTTTTGGAAAATTATATCGAGCCATGATAATTGAAATTCATTAAAAAAACGGAGAAATGTCAATGTAACGCCTATACGAGGCGCAGACAATTTCTCCGTTAACGTTTCATAGGGAAAAGCGTGCAGAGATATACACTATCACGCTTTCGATTCAAGATAGCTGATGGCGTCGCCTACAGTTTGAATTTTTTCTGCGTCGGAGTCCTCGATTGTTAAATTAAAAGAGCGTTCAAACTCCATAATTAATTCAACGGTATCAAGTGAATCGGCTCCTAAGTCATTGGTAAAAGACGCTGTATCAGTTACTAGGTTTTCATCAACACCAAGTTTGTTTGCGATAATCTGCGTTACTTTTTCTCTTACTGCAGACATTGTTTTCTCCTAATTGAATAAAAAATGATATGGAAAAGTGATAATTTTAATACATTGTTAAGCCGCCGTCAACCGCAATGGTCTGACCCGTTATATAATTAGCATCATCAGATGCCAAAAATGCTACTACAGAAGCTACTTCATCTGCTTTTGCCGCACGTTTAAGCGGTATTATTTCAAGGAATGATTGTCTTTGCTGTTCCGTTAATTTTTGGGTCATATCCGTTTCAACATAACCCGGTGCAATGCAATTTACTAAAATGTTACGAGAGGATAGTTCCTTTGCCAATGACTTTGTGAAACCGATAACACCGGCTTTCGCAGCTACATAATTTGCTTGACCTGCATTTCCGGTAAAACCAACTATAGAACTTATATTGATGATTTTACCGTGACGTTGAGACATCATTGTTCGTGTTACAGCTTTGCAACACAAAAATACACCCTTCAAATTGGTATTGATAACATCATCCCATTCTTGAACAGACATGCGCATTAGCAAATTATCTTTTGTCATCCCCGCATTGTTTACAAGTATATCTATCCTTTCCGCTTCATTGATAACGGTATCCATTAAATTTTTAACGGATTCTTCATTAGATATGTCCGCCGCAATAAACCGTACTGTTCCACCGATACTATTCAACTCATTTTCAATGGCAAGAGCTTTTTCGGCATTGGAATTATATGTAGCGAAAACACGCGCACCCTCACTCGCCAATCGGCGGACAATGCCCTCGCCTATACCGCGCGAACCACCCGTAACTACTGCAACTTTACCGCTAAATCGTTTATCCATTATGTGCTATTCTATAATTATACAAATAATGTTTGAATATCGTTATCCGTGTCATATCCGATAATTTCCGCCTCAACCGTTCTTTTTACCAAACCTTGTAATACTTTACCGGGACCAATCTCTATAAATTTACTTATACCATTGTTTGCCATAGCCAAAACAGTTTGTGTCCATAAAACCGGAGCACATAATTGTTCTATGAGTAATTGACGTAATTCCGAAGAAGTTCGGGTAGGGATTGCTTTTACGTTTGAATATACATCAATACTTGCATCCGCAAAAGGAGTATTCATAATTGCCTCGGCTAATCTTAGTTGTGCGGGTTTCATAAGGGGGGAGTGGAAAGCACCGCTAACGGGTAATTCCTTTGCGATTTTTGCACCTGCCTGCTTAAAAACATCAAGACTTCTACGAACTAATTCGGCATTGCCCGAAACAACTATTTGGCCGGGGGAGTTAAAGTTTGCCGGTACGATTACTTCCGTATCGGTACTAAGTTCATTGCAAAGAGTTTTTACTTTATCATCTTCTAAACCGAGAATGGCAGCCATTGTGCCGGGTTCTTGTTCGCCAATAGCAAACATAAGTTCGCCTCGAAGAGCTACAAGACGTAAAGCGTCTTCAAATGATAATGAACCGGCCGCACAAATTGCCGAATACTCGCCAAGAGAATGCCCTGCTACAGCATCGAATTGTACTTTATTTTCCATAGCGGCAAGTAAAGCCATTTCATGCACAAATAAAGCAGGTTGAGTATAACGTGTTTGTTTGAGAGTATCGGCAGGACCCTCAAAGCACATAGCACTGATTTCATAACCGAGAATCTTATCGGTTTGATTAAATATATTCTGCGCCAAGGTGAAATTCTCCGAAAGAGTTTTTCCCATACCTACATATTGCGAACCTTGTCCTGAAAACAGCCCTGCTTTTTTCATTGTACTCTATCTGTAAAATTATTAGTCAATAGCCCAACGAATATAAATTGCGCCCCATGTATATCCGGCACCAAAACTTGCAAGAACAAGCCGATCGCCCTTCTTTATCTTCTTATGATGATAGAGTTCAGATAATGCGATAGGTATTGTACCGGCAGTGGTATTACCGTATTTATCGATATTTATCATTACCTTTTCAGGATCGAGTCCCATACGTTTTCTCGTTGCATCAATAATGCGGAGATTTGCCTGATGAGGTACAAGCCAAGCAATGTCATCTGATTTTAGGTTATTTCTTTCCATAATCTCAGCCGCAACTTCTGCCATACCGATCACTGCCGCCTTAAAAACACTTTGTCCATCCTGTACAACATAATGCTCCTTATTAGCTGCTGTTTCCACCGTTGTAGGTTTGGCACTTCCTCCGGCTATCATATATAAATTGGAACCGCCACGACCGTCCATATATAATCTCGAATCCAAGATTCCGTATTCGTCATCATCGGATGGTTCAAGCAAAACAGCCCCGCCTCCGTCACCAAAAAGTACATATGTAGAACGGTCTTCCGGGTTGAGGATGGAACTCATCATATCTGCACCGCATACCAATACACGCTTATAGGCACTTGATTGAACTAAGGCTGCTCCGATTTCTAAGCCGTATAAAAAGCCCGAGCATGCAGCCGATAAATCGAATCCCCATGCTTTAGACATACCTAATTTTTTTTGTACTGTTGCCGCACATGCCGGAAAAACATTATCGGGTGTGATAGTCGCAACGATAATTGCATCTATATCTTCGGGTTTCAGAGATTTTTTTTCAAGGATTTCCTGAATACAGGGAACAAGCAAATCGGACGTTGCCCCGCTTTCCAAAAAACGGCGTTCAACAATACCGGTTCTTGTGCGTATCCATTCATCGGAAGTTTCCAACTTATCCTCAAACCAAGAATTGGGGATAATATTCGGAGGAACGAAATGACTAATTGCCGAGATAATTGCTTTCATATTTTTCTCAATTAATGTTCTGACCTTTTTGCCAAAAACGTTTCAATCTTACCTGAAATATTTGCCTCAGCAACATCGGCAGCACGTATCAACATGTTTTTAATTGCTACAGGAGTGGATTTGCCGTGTCCTATAATAACCGTTCCATTTACGCCAAGTAAAGGTACACCGCCATACTGCTGATAGTCCATGTCCTTTAATACTGAACGCAAAGTCGGAAGGGCTGTGGCTACTTTTATTTTATTCCACGTACTTCTTTCTGCGTATCCGCCAATTTTTCCTCGTAATACCGTAATGATACTCTCGGCAAATTTAAGGACAATATTACCTGTAAAACCATCGCAAACAACAACATGAACATCCCCAGTCATTATGTCACGTCCTTCCACATTGCCGATAAAATTTAAGCCCGATTCTTGAAGTAAAGGATAGGTTTCTAACACAGCTTCATTACCTTTAGTCGGCTCTTCCCCTACATTAAGCAAGCCGACGGTTGGTTTTTCGATGCCTGTTACCTCACTATAGTATATGCTGCCCATAATTGCAAACTCAAGAAGATGTCTTGCCTTACAATCTACATTAGCTCCGGCATCGGTCAGAAGTGTGGGGGTTCCTGTAATCGTAGGGAAGAATGTTCCGATAGTCGGTCGGGAAACACCTTTGATGCGACCGAGAACTACGGTTCCCGTTGCCATCATTGCACCCGTATTTCCGGCAGAAACGAAAGCATCGGTTTCTTTTACTCTTACCTGTTCTATACCGAGATACATTGAGGAGGTACGCTTTTTCTTTACTATGCTCGAAGGTTCATCGTGCATAGTAACGGTCTCATCGGCATGATGTATTGAGAAACGTTCAAGTGGAATGTTCAATTTTTCGGCTGATTGACGTATTACGTTTTCTTGTCCGAAAAAACGTATGGAGCAATTTCGTTTATCGAGTTGCTCCAAAGCTTGATATGCACCGAGTAATTCATTCTCCGGTGCATGGTCTCCACCCATGGCATCAATTCCGATTACCAATCGTCGATTACTCATTACAACAATCGCCGTTTATGGGAATAACATATGATATATGAGCGTAAATATCGTTAGTACCCGTTTATGCAACAGGTACTATCTGACGACCATTGTAATAACCGCATTCGGGGCAAGCCGCATGTGTCAGCTTGGTAGCATTGCAGTTAGGGCAAGCCATTGTAGAAGGTGCAAATGCCTTGTAATGTGTACGACGTTTATCGCGGCGTGCTTTTGAAAGTTTGCGTTTTGGATTTGGCATGTTAGCGTTCCTTTGAAAAAATCAATTATTGAGAGTGTTCGATTGCAAATTTTTTAGTACCGCCCAAGTATCACTTGATAACGGTTCGTTTTCGTTTTTTTCTTCTTGTATCGGTTGTTGCCAGTTTTTATCTCGCCATTGAGGCGATACTCTTTTTAATGGCAATGTAAGTATAAGTTCCTCTCGTATTACATTGTCAAGTGCTATTTCCTTTGTATCATCTGTTATAGCAAATACATTGTTATGCTCATCTACGTTATCCGACGATACCCCGATCAGATAGGTAGCATGTAATGAAGTTCTTATGTTTTCCTGATACTCTTCGAGAGATAAGTCACATTGAAAAAAAGCAGTTACATCTATTTCCGCATTTATAAGATAACGGTTGATATGTTTACGTAACTTGCCGTTCACGTTTAATGTACCCCTGTATTCCGAAGGCATCTCTTTTATATCCTCGGCATTGCAAGTCTCATGGATAGTGTATTCACCATCCATCAAGCCCTGAATATATATACCGATTACGGAAATCATTTTTCTTCAAAAGATTGCAAAAATAATGCTTTCTTTAACTTTGGCAATGAATTTCATATAATATTCTTATCATTCGATGATTTAGGTGTTATAAAATCCGACACCTTTATAAAAAAATAGCAATACAGGTTTACGCTTAGGTTTATACTGTAATTTTGCAGTTTATGTTCAAAAAAACAGAGCCGCATAAATATGGTTTTACGTTGTTTACTCCTTTTTCTGTTTCTTATAACGGTTTCTTCGGCACAGAATGAAACGCAAGAAGAACGTGAGGAGGGTTTTGCTCTAACGGCTCGAGGCGGAGCTTTGCTCAATACCCATTCGGGAAACTTCAGCTCTTTCGAAGGGGCTGCCGATTGTGCAACGTTTTACTCAGGAAAAGGAAACGGACTCATCGGTTCATTGGGATATGAATTACCATTAAGCTCAATGGTTCATCTTGCATTAAACTTGGGTATCTCCCAAAGATCGGCAGATTTGGAGAACGATGTGATTTTTACATCACGGGAACAGAGCACACTGCAAACGACTATGGTTACGCTCCGCAATACATTAACCACCTCCTTATCGTATATGGAATTAGGTACGGATATACGTCCGACAATATTCGAACGATTGATTGGTGGCCCGTTAAGACTATTTGCGGGTGCGCGTTTATATATTCCCCTAACAAATACTTTCAGACAGAGCGAAAGAATCGTAAGCCCTGCCAACGCAGTATTCAAGACGGATAATAGGCAGCAAAGGGAAATTCTTTCGGGAGAAATGACTACAAATCCCAAAATAGGTTTCGGATTTTCGGGTGGCGTTGAGAATATTCTAATGGTCTCGAAAAGAGTAGGGCTAACCCAGCAAATCGGTTATGATTACAATGTTTCCCCTGTTACAAACGATGCTTTGTGGAATATTGCTTCTTTACATTTTCAGTTGGGCTTAAGAATATCTTTCGATAAGGAAATGGAAAAACCCGTTCAAGTTATTGAGGAAGTTGCTTTACCGGAAGCCCCATTAGTTGTTAAAAAATCGGAAGCAACACCTAATCTCGGAATACAGATTCGCTCTGTAAGGGCAAAAGTAGTATCGGGTAATGAGGTGCTTTCATTACCTCCATTAGTAAACAGTATCTTTTTCGATCAGAATTCTTCACAAATGCCGGAACGTTATAGCCGTGAAACAACTTTAGGTGACGATGAGTTGACAATGTCTGCTTTGCAATACCAGAGCTATATTATTCCTACGATTGCATCTACAGTTAAAGCAAATCCGAATGTAAAACTTAAAATTATTGGTGCAACTTCGGGCGATGACGAAGGTGGTTTACAATTGGCGGAAGCAAGAGCGCAAGCGGTAAAAAAAGCTTTAGGCGACGCCGGTGTACCGGAGAGCATTATGCGAACCGAAGCAAAGGTATTACCTGAAAACCCCTCTAATCAACAATATGCAACAGGGCGTGAAGAAAACCGACGTGTTGATTTGATACTAGAGAATGTTCAGCTAAAAGCATATGTTTCTCGGAGGCAATATGCCGAGATAAAAGGTGAAGTCGTATTAGGAATTAATAGTGCGAACATGAAGCCGGGGACTAAATTGCGACTTAATGGTGTATGCCTTTCGCCTGAGACTGTTGTATTACCTGCGGATTCTGCAAAAATGTCTTTGAATTGTCGTTTTGATAAAAACCAGAACAGTTTTCCTTTGGAGATTAAAGCAGCATCGGCTTTCGCAAACGCTTCGGCGGCAGCGGATGTTAGTTTGTCCGAAATGCCGACGGAAACAATAGAGTTGAATCTTGATAATTTTAAGGCGGTTTTACGTTTCGCTTATGATAGCCGTACCTTGTCATCGGAAAATAAAGAACTCTTAAGGCAAATGACGCATCTGATTCCGGCAGGCTCAACGGTCACAATTCTGGGAGGTACCGATGCAACAGGTGGTGAGGAGTATAACAGAAAATTATCACAGGATAGAGCCGAATCAACCGAAAAGTTTATACGTTCGATTGCTACCGATAAGTTTACGATTAAAACCGCAGTTTCGACTGAAAAGTTTGCTGAGGATACACCTGAGGGGCGTTTCTTAAATAGAAATTTACAAATAAAAGTAAGTAAATAATTTTCTTTTTCAATAATTCGGAATGGCAATATCCGACCCTAAAGTTCTTGTTATAGCTGGTATTCGTGAACGTTGGTCTGCAAAGGAAAGACAACAGCAAGCCAAGACCATGAATGGAGTTGAATCGTGGGTGTATGCTTTTAATGGCGATTATATAGGAGAGAATTCCGTCACGAGCAATGATATTGCCCGTTATGATATACTAATCGGAAATACGAATTATATCCGGCAATCAAAACATGCCGAAAAATTGATAAAATTGATAAATAGCCGTCCGGCGCATACGAAGTGGATTAGTTTAATAGAAGGCTGTGCCTCCGATTATTTGATTCCCTCACCCTACATAAAAACGATTTTCGATTCATCTGATATGGTGAATTGTATCAATCGTCACTCATTATCCTTTTTACAATCATTAACAAGTACTAAGGTAGAATATATAGGAATACCGTACCCTGTTGATGAAATAGTAAAGTTGAGAATTCCTATCGAAAAAAGAAATAAAAGTGTTTTTTGCTGCGGTTTATTGCTGAAAAGGTGGAATGATTATCATGTTGCAAAACAGTTAGGTCTTAGCTGTTACGGCTATGAACGAGGTTTTTCCAGAAAACTAAAATATATAGCTAAAAATTGGAGCGAACATCGTTCCATATTTAATCAGAATAAAGCATTCGATACGGTGCGCCACATTTATAATGACCCGAATTTGCAGATTAGAAAAATTGCCTCGCAGAATGATTATTTTTCCGATAATGCAAATGCGTATGTGTGGGTGAATCTTGATGAACGTTATACATGGGGAAGATATGTACTTGATGCGGCCGCTTTGGGGATACCCATTATATCGACGGATTCGACAGGGCATGCCGCAGAACTATTCCCTTTAACAACACTCGATAATGCGTATAATATTGAAAAAGCTATAGAGCTTGGAAAAACTTTGATTGAAGATTTCGATTTTTATAAAGCCGTTGCTGATTATCCCCTTGGCAAAATGGAGCATTTACGTCCTGAAATAATGAGAAGAAAGTTGTTACAATCAATCGGCTTGTAAGCTCACCCTGCAAACCTCCCAAAACGTATTTTGTGCAAAATGGAACAAAATGTACTGTTTAATGGTATATAGGGTATCATTCGATTTGGATTACTCTATGCGTTACATTCTTCTTTGTATTTCCTTCCTTCTTGTACTTGCGGTTTCCTGTTTTGCACAGTCAGGTTTGGTGTGGAAAAAACAATTACATCCATCAGAAGTATTATCAGTTACAGGGACAGATTGGGGATATGGTGTGTCAACCTCAAAGGATACCATTAAAATCTGGAATATGAAAAGCGGTGATATTATTAAAACAATATACTCTAAAGATGTTTTTGTAGCAACAGTAGATTCGACCTTAAATTATGTTGTTTCAGGTAATTTCAAGGAAGGTTATCAGAATTTTGGACACGTAAAGGTTCTAAAGTTAGACAGTAGCAAAGTTATAGCTTATAAAGAGATAAAAGAACATGAAAGTGACTCTTGGTATGTAAAAGAGTTTAATTATACGGGGGTTGTATACCGAAGTGGACTCCCTTTGATTATAGGTACTCGAATCTTCATTACAAAAGGTCAAAGTAATTGGGGCTATGGTAGAATTACGTCAGCGTATTATTCAACAAAAAATGACAATAGGATCGAATTTAAGGATGTGCAGACGGATACACCAGTAAGAATACGCTTTACAGACGATGATAAATATATTTATGGTCGGTTCGACTATTCTGAAACTATGTTCCATTACCCAAACACCTACGCGAAAAAAAATAGTAAAGTGTTTGAAGTGTACGCATTGCCCACCATGCAGAAACATCAAAGCATGAATGTTGTTAAACAGCAAGATAAATTTTCTTTTCCATTACTTCACTCAAAAGACGGGCAATTACTTTTCTC
Organism: bacterium; assembly: GCA_022844575.1. GTDB lineage: Bacteria > Bacteroidota > Ignavibacteria > Kapaibacteriales > UBA961 > UBA2353. Next base: position 638 of record JALHLL010000044.1, on the reverse strand, counting down.
AAAGAATTCCATATATAATTCAGACAATTTACAAGAAATACGGTCGGGCAGTGTGCCGGAAAACATTATAGAAGTAGAAACAATAATTGACGAAAACCATCTTTTATGTTTACCGAAGGGTACGGGAGCGGCACTTGGAATATGGAATATAGTTGAAAAAAGATGGGAGTATGAATTTGAGGGAACTGAACAAATAAAATTAGCTGTAACTTCAGATGAAAAATATGCGTTCACTGCTGATAGTGCTGGTTATGTTTCAATGTGGAGACTACCGGATAATTTGAAAAATGATTCAATAGATATTCGTTTTGAGATGTCTAAAAGAAAATTATATGTAGGAGACACGGTATCGTTTGTCAATAGAACTTTTCCTTATGCAAACAGTAATTCATACGATTGGAACTTTGGCGATGGAACAAATGAAACAAATATAGATGTTAAAAAGGTTTATTCGGAAGTGGGAAAATATACCATTACTTTAACTGTAATACTAAAAAACGGCATAAAACGTAATAAACAGGAAGAAATTGAAGTATTACTTAGACCCGAACATATGAAAGTTTCGATATTCCATGGTATGAAGGGAAAAGTACAATCAATTGATATCTCATCCGATAATAATTCATTGATATACTGCG
>JALHLL010000043.1:4015-18125 GCA_022844575.1 bacterium | reverse complement strand
GGCTATTGTTCGGGCTTTGGACGGTCGTGATAAAACTACTGATATGACGGATAAAGTTGCGGACAAATACACCTCTTTTATAAAAGATAATCCCCGAACATTGGTAGCTGCTTTGAATGAAAAGAAGTTTGAATACCATGATTTTACGAAAATGGCAATGGAATCGGCAGAAAACGGTGATGAGGTTGCATGTGCCATTATTGAAAGAGCAGCTTCATACTTAACGGAAAGCATAAGAACATTACACAAAAAATTAGGTAAAAAGAATTCTGATGTTTGCTTAATGGGCGGTATGCTTGAAAATGATACGATACTTCTTAAGCAGTTAAAAAGCAATTTGACTTCCAAAAGCGGCATTTCAATTAAAAAGCCGGCAGGTAATGCTTTGGAAGGAGCTTTACTATTAGCATCACAGATGGTAGAATTAAAAGACTAACGTTTATGAAAAACATATTCATCACACTTATCGTACTTTGTGTAGTACACTCTTTAGCCAATGCACAAACACCACAGTATAACCCTATTACCGTTGATATTTCAAGAAGACTATCAAAGGATTTATTAGGAAACAACAGTACAGGGTTTCTTACTCCTTTGGTAACGACAAGTAACGCAACGGTTAATTCACGATTTTTCCGTTCCGCATACATACCAAAGAAATCAGAAAAGATATATTTCCGTTTCGGAATTCACGGTATGACGGGTACGGTACGAGATGATCAGAAAAGTTTTACCCCCGTAAGCCCTGTTGGGTCGAAAAGTGTTGAGTTTAATAATGCAACAAATGCTTTTGCCACCTTATCTCAAACAAAAGATACAACCGGTTTGATATATGGGATAATTCGTTATTTGTTCGCAAGCGGTCTGGAAGACCCGACAAGCGGTATTACATTCCCAAGTTCTTCCGCTACCGTTTTTGGAAATGGCACAGGTAGTTTAACACTTAATCGTGATTACTTTAAAAAACAAATACAAGGTGGTGACCCACTTCTTACGCTTGCTTTTACTCAGCTATCTGCGGAACAACAAACTCTTATTCTTAACACAATTACCTCTTTGCCACAATCATTTCCATTACCTACGGGTGGAAATATTTCGCAAGTATATGCCGGAGTACCGCAACTGGAGATAGGTTCGCTTTTTGGTACGGAGTTATTGTTACGTTTTATACCTCCCGTACAGCTTGATAAGAATATCGGTAACTTTTCATTTTTTGGTATTGGCTTAAAACACTCCATCTCACAGTATATTGAAGATTCACCATTGGACATTGCGATTCAAGGAGTATATCAGATAACAAATATCGAACAAATCGTAGGTGTTACAAAGGCGGAACTTAATGCTGATGCCAATATTTACAATATGAATCTGCAATTCAGCAAAAAAATAAAGAATATAACTTCATGGTTCGGCGATTTGGAAGTATTCGGCGGTTATTCTTTCGAGCAGTTTAATATTGAGTCATCATATACTTATACCTTACCGGTAACTTTACAAAAAGAACTCGGCTTAATGACCGATATAAACGGCGAAATAGTAGCCGATCCGGCGAACGGTTTTCCGGGTGATAATCAGCCCCAAGTTTCCAAAGGTGCAATCGAAGACACAAATCACAAAGGTATTTTGGGTATTGCCAAATCAATCGGGCCTGTTACAATAGCTATTGATTATAGTATCAGCAATTTTAATCTGTTTTCTCTCGGTATAGACTATACGTTTTAAGGAGTTTTCCTTTTATGAAGAATGACGGGAAGTGTTAAAACCGAATCTTTGGCATTGGAGCGTATTATATAATCAACCCGCATAAGTGTATCTGTTAAACGCACCGCATCAATATATAAATAAAGCTGACCTATTGTTGTGGGATGAATTGTAGAACGTGCAACCATTGATGTTGCGCAATTACATGTTCCCTTCACATCTTTTATGATAAGTTCGGAGCCACCCGAATTGATAATCTTTACTTTTTCCGTTATAAACTGAGTCGTATCATTATAATAGATATGAACCTTAGAAGGTTTGATAGCTATTTGCGGCGGCTGATTACCAGTTTGAGTTATAAGATTAGCCGAACTAAAAACCAATAACAACATGACAAAAAAGGACTTAAGCACTTACAACATCCTCAAAAACTTCTGAAAAATCAAAAAAACCTTTTTGTCCTTTTATCCATTTAGCCGCTAATAAAGCACCGCGTGCAAATCCCTCTCTATTCTTAGCGGAATGCTCCAATCGAATCGAATCAGATTCACCATCAAACAAAAGAGTATGCTCGCCTACCACTTTCCCTACACGTTGAGAACTTACATGAAGCACATGCTCCTGAATTTGAGCGTTGTCTATCGGATGAAATTCCTTCATATTCTTGCTTTTAAACTCCGAAAGTACAATATCGGAAAGTGTAATTGCCGTACCGGAAGGACTGTCCTTTTTTTTAGTATGATGTATTTCATGGAGAGCAACATCATATATACCCGAACGAAAAGCAAGTTTCGATATAAGTCGGCTTGCTGCAAACATTATATTCATTCCAACGGAGAAATTAGATCCGAAAATGACACTACCACCTTTCTCCTTGATATAATCACGCATTTCTTCTTTCTTTTCATACCAACCGGTAACACCCACCACGATAGGAATAGTATTATCAACAGCATATTTCATATTTACGATAGCTGAAGACGGTTCCGAGAAATCCACCAGCACATCAACATCACCCAATCTGTTGTTTTGCAAAGAGTTACCAACATCAAAACGATGCAATACTTTCATTTCGTATTCATTGGAGATACGTTCTATCTCTTTACCCATTCTACCATGACCTACCAAACCTATATTCATTTATTTATATATCCTTATACTGTAAAACCTATACGTTTAGTATGTACCGATGTTAAACTTCCGGCAACAAGATCAAATCTGTGAGCATTGGGAAAATGACTAAGAAGCATATCAGAATGTGTACTTAACATCAAACCTTTTTCTTCCTTCATAAAACTTGAAAATAATCCTGCTATCTTATTAAGCGATTCATTATCCAAATACTCAGTCGGTTCATCCGCAAAAATAAAATCAGGATCATGTATCAATGCTCTCATAATGGAAAGTAACTGCTTTTCCCCTCCCGAAAGTTGATGCGGAAACTTATCACGCAAATAACTAAGTTCATGTATTGCCAGAAAATCCATAGTATGTTTTAATGATTCCCTTTGTTTCATGCCGCAAACCAATAAAGGAACCATCAGATTCTCTTCGACAGTATAATGCGGAGAAAGTTTGCTTTGTTGATAAACAACACCTATTTTTCGGCGAAATTCCTGTTTTTGAGAAGTTTTCATAACCGAAGTACTTTGTCCATTGATATAGACAGTTCCTTGTGATGGCAACATATCGCAAGCGAGAAGTTTCAATAATGTTGTTTTACCACTACCCGTAGCACCGCATAAAACTGTAATGCCGCTTTCGGGGAAAACAACAGATACATCATTGATAACGGGCAACACATCGTATGTATAACTAACGAAACGAAGTTCAAATTTCATTATATGAATGAATTACTGCAAAAATTGACATTATGGACTCAATCCCCTAAAATGGTTATCGGTATAATGACAGGAACATCATTAGATGGTATTGATTGTGCCTTGTGTCGTTTAGAGACGATAGAAGATACGATAACAATATCCCTAGTTCATTATATATGTGAAAACTATCCCAAAAATATAAAAGAACTGATACAAAAAGTTCTGATACAGGATTGCCCTATTTCCGACTTTGGCTTTTTACATTTCGAGTTAAGCAGAGTATATGCCGAAACCGTAAAAAACCTCTGCAAAAAAACTGATATACTGCAAACGGATATAGACCTGGTTTGTATCCATGGTCAAACTCTTTGGCATGATCCGAATGGAAAGAAATTTACATTACAAGCCGGTAGTGGTGAAGTTCTTGCTAAAGTTCTCGGCATTCCTGTTATAAGCGATTTTAGAAGCGGTGACATTGCTCTTGGTGGGCAAGGCGCTCCGCTTGTACCTATGTTTGATAGGTGTTTCTTTGGTAATAAAGAAAAAAAGAATGTACTTGTAAATATCGGAGGAATGGCTAATATTACCATATTACCGAATGCCTACGCCAATGAAAGAATTATTGCTTTTGATACAGGGCCCGGCAATGTTCTTATTGACTCTTTAGTACAATATTATTTCGATAAACAATATGATGAAAAAGGTAGTATTGCTCGACAAGGAATATACAATCAGGAATTATTTGAGACTATTTCATCAATAACCTTTTTTCGGGAAGATCCACCGAAATCAACGGGCAGGGAATTATTCGGACAAAATCTTATTGAAAATATTATAGATACTTGTTCACATATTTCATCGTATGATATTATAAGAACCGTAACGGAGATAACTGTGTGGAATATTTCAAATCATATAGAACGATACGCACATGATGCCGAAAAAATAATTTGTTCGGGCGGAGGAATACATAATGAATTTATGATGCAATTATTACAACAGAAATTGTACAATAAAACCGTAATGACAACAAAGGAATTCGGTATTGATACTGATGCAAAAGAAGCCATGTGTTTTGCTTTTTTAGGATACAGAACAATAGCCGGTTTGCCTTCTAATGTACCATCCGTTACCGGTGCCTCTCGCGATATTATTCTCGGTTCTTTATCATTTCCTTAACGGTGTGTAAGAGAATGTATTTTTTCAACACGTCCTATATGCCTTCCGCCTCCAAACTCGGTGTTCAAAAAAACTTCTATAATTTCTTTTGCTTTTTCTTCATCAATAAAGCGTGCACCTAAGGCAAGTACATTACAATTATTATGTTGGCGGGAAAGTTCCGCATGTATCGGCTCAAAACAATTAGCAGCTCTTATTCCGGTAACTTTATTAGCAGTGATACAGACCCCTATTCCGCTGCCGCAAACAAGAATACCTTTTTCACATTCGCCGTTTTGTATATGGGTACAAGCTGCAACCGCATAATCGGGATAATCAACTGACTCTGTAGAAAAGGTTCCTGAATCAATAACTTCATACCCAGAATTTTCAAGAAATTCTTTTATATGATTCTTTAACTCATATCCGGCATGATCAGCACCAATAGCTATTTTCATACAATACCTTTCATCTGTATAAACAAATAATAATATGGGTAACTATATAATTTTACTCTCTATTGCAAACATTACCCACAGTGTTTTCCACAAACTGTATAAAACTTCCGTAAGTTCTTATACTAGTTTTTAATAAAGTAGCTCGCCTTTGGGGATAAGTTTTCTTTTCCACAATACTGTGAAAAACTCCAAAAGTTTTCCCAATACTTTTCCACAGTATCTTAATAAAATCATACCTATAGTAACGTCTTTATTGTAAAGAAATTGAGTTTCAAACAACCAACTGTTTTCCACTTATCCACAGGTTATACTGTTCTTATATAAAGATTTTTTAATATTGTTATATATAATACAAAAATACATGACTATTGTATTTGCGTATATTGAGGGACTAAAGGGAAACGATTATCGAGAAAGCAGAGTACTTGCCCTTCATGAATACGGATTGTACACAATGTTTCATCTGCAATATTCCGTGCGCCCTCCCGAAAACCTAATGACAAAACTTCATTTTCCAGAATCCACCGAAATCCTGATATAGTTATACGGCAAAATGGCTGGGGAATCAAAGAAACCGTTTCACCCTTAATGGTGGAGATTTCCGTATCGTTATGGATTGGAAAAGCATATTTTCCGTAATCGTATATCGTTAAGGACAATTTTTGTGAGTACTTTATCAATACGCTCCAATTATTGAATGTATGGTCAAGTTCCTTACCATGAAAACCGCATATAAGTATAGAATGGAATCCGTGTTCCGAACAAAACAACAGACATTTTTCAAAATCATTAATCTCTTGGTCGAAATTACGGTGTACAAAACTTTCGGGAAAAATATCGTTTGCAGAAACAAAGTTTACGCTATCGAAATCGCCGATTATATAATGAGGAGTAAAACCCATTTCCTTTAATTGCAGAGATGCACCATCAGCAGCGACGATAGGTGTGCCGTCTAATCTCTCCAAATCCGCTCTATCCGGTAAAACACCGTTCAGAAAAAGAATACAATCGAAAACTCCTTCCGCGAATCGTAGAGACTTCATAGGTTTATATTATCATCAGCGTTGATTAACAAGGGTTCTGTTTGCGCCAAATCGGGAAGTCCAGCCGGTATAGTTTGCCCTATTTTGTCTAAATGGAGTAAAGTATATTCGCTTTTCTCATCACGTTCATACATAGGGATAAACTTTTCTCCCCAAAGAAACTCATGCCATTTGTAAGAATGGGTCGAATGAATGCTTTGAGAATATGTATTATCGAAAGCATTGATGAGTACTAAAAACTCGGCATCCGATTCTTCAAACTGCTCTCGCGTTACTCCATACAAAGGGCTATCTTCATCAACAGGATGATTTATCGTCCAACCTATTGTTAAAAAATTAACACGCTCATATTCGAGATTTAATCTGTAAAACTTACGTACGGGGTTTCCATTCGCTATTTCTGTTCTTCCGAGTGTTAATTGCGCACTTGTTTCAGAAACGAGATTGTTTTTGCGGTTAGCAACACGAAACATAAAACCCCTACCATCTTTAAAAGGGGCAACAACAGCATTATGACTGTATATAAGACGTGCGACAGGACGCGCAAAGCGACCATACAATAAACCGGTAACGATTGCGAATGAGAGTAAACCGATAAAAGCTTCGGTAGCTGCAACTGTTTGCGTTATTACTCCTCTCGGTGATATTGATCCGTAACCGACGGTTGTTAATGTTTGTGAACTGAAGAAAAACGCTTCGAGATAATGTTCTATCTGTGTTAAAGCACGCGAACCTTCAAGATATTCCGTACCTATAATAAAGTAAATAGATGCAAAAACTATATTGAGAGTTATATAGAATACTGTCGTAATACCAAAAAATCGTACCCATGACATAGTGAGTAACCAGTGATAAGAATCGAAGATCTTAAAAAAGGGAATACCCACTCTTTTAATAAGAAAGTTACCGCTCTTATCCATGAAACGAGTACCTTGATTAGAGGTTGAGGCACCGAAACCAAGATTTGTTATGTCTTTTATATGTTTTTTCTTTGTTCTTTTCCTTATAAAGGGAACACTACTTTTTTCTGTAGAAGTACCATAACCGAGATTTGTAGAATCCATAGACTCTTCTGAGTTTCCCTGAGTCTGATTAGGAGTGTTTTCCATAGAGAACGAAAAAAAAATATTCTACCAATTTGAACAGCACTGTAACGTCCCGACGCTTTCTAAATTGCTAAATTTGTAAACTTTGTACAACTTAAACTGTAATACACTCTATGTCACAAACCAATGGTCATGCCTTAAAATACGGTGAATTCGCGTATGCACGTCCTACCTTATCGGAATTTACCACGCGATATGAGGAACTTCACAAAAAATTTGATAGTGCTACTTCCGGTGAAGAAGCTGTACATGTTTTAAAAGAATGGAATGATTTACGTATTGATTATAAAACAAACTCAGCATTAATAAGTACTAAATTTAGTAAAAATGTAAAGGATGAATGGGTAAAGAATGAAAAAGATTACCTTGATGAAATTTACCCAACCATTTCGGAGTTAAAAAACAATTTTGTCAAAAAAATAATTGATTCGCCGTTCAGAAGTGAAATTGAAAAAGAGTGGGGCGATGTGTTGATAATCCGCTTGAAAGACTCAATGAACACATTTAACGCCGAAATAAAACCTTTCCTGGTAGAACAAGCTCATTTAGTAAAAGAGTATGAAGAAATAATTGCATCAGCCGAAATAGAGTTCGAAGGTGTGATCCATAATCTTTCGTCGCTTGGAAAGCTATTGACAAGTACCGATCGTTCTGTTCGACTAAAAGCCCAACAAGCTAAATACGCTTATTTGGAAAAGAATGGAGAAAAGATAGATGAGATTTACGATAAATTGGTAAAGCTTCGCCATAAAACGGCACTTACTCTCGGTTATGAGAACTATACCGCTATGCGATATATCGAATTGGGAAGAAGCGAATATACTGCAAAAGAAGTGGAACATTTCCGCAATACCATATATACTAAACTCGTGCCTTTCCTTACGGAATTGTATGAAGACCAACGCAAACGTCTCGGGGTGGAAAAACTCTATTTTCATGATGAATCGCTCATGTTTCCCGAAGGAAACCCAACAGCACAAGGCAGCCCTGATTGGATTGTAGAAAGAGCGAAAGAAATGTATGCGGAGCTCTCCCCTGAAACGGATGTGTTTTTCCGTATGATGATAGACAGAGATTTGATGGATTTGGTAACGAGACCAAATAAAACCGTTGGCGGATACTGCACAAACTTTCCGCGTTATGGTGTGCCTTTTATCTTCTCGAACTTTAATGGCACTACACATGATGTGGAAGTACTAACTCACGAAGCCGGGCATGCATTCCAAGTATGGGAAAGCAGACATCATACGACACCCGAATACTACTTCCCTACCCTAGAAGCATGTGAAATCCACTCTATGGGGATGGAATACTTGACATGGAAATGGATGGATAAATTTTTTGAAAAACAAACAAACAGATTTTACTACTATCACTTGGTAAAATCGTTGATGTTTATGGCTTATGGTTGTGCTGTTGATGAATTTCAGCATTGGGTATTTGAAAATGTAGAGGCAACGCCACAGCAGAGAAATGATAAGTGGAGCGAATTGGAGAAAAAGTATTTGCCCTGGAGAGCATATCTAGATATGCCGTACATGGAAAAAGGAACGATGTGGCAATTTCAGAAACATATATTCGGTATGCCGTTTTATTATATTGACTATGTACTTGCACAAACATGTGCTTTACAATTTTGGGCACGCTCACGCAAAGATTGGGATACGGCAATTAAAGACTATATAGCAATTTGTCGTGTGGGTGGAAGCCAAACATTTTTGAATATAGTAAAAACAGGTAATTTAATTTCTCCATTTGATGAGAAATCACTTGAAACGCTCACTGCGGAAGCGCAAGAATGGCTTTCCGCATGGCGCGATGACTGGAATAATGAAGAACAATAAGATTTTATAAACCATATTTATCCGATAAAAACCATGAATGTAGAATTTGAACAAAAGGTATTTCCTAATAAAAGACAATCGGCTGAAGAGTTAGCCGAAGTCGCATTGCATATACGCCGCGATATTATTAAATCGCTCGTGCTTGCACAAAGCGGGCATAGTGGCGGGCCTCTCGGCTCATCCGATATTTTCGCTACAATGTATTTTGGCGGATATATGCGCTATAAACCGGAAGATATGACTTGGGAAGGCAGAGACAGATTTGTATTAAGTGCCGGACATATGTGTCCCGTTTTATATGCCACCCTAGCCAATGCAGGATGTTTTCCTAAAGCTGAATTAGCTACATTAAGAAAATACAATACACGTTTGCAAGGGCATCCGGGTCGTGATATGGGATTACCCGGAATTGAAACATCTTCGGGTTCGCTCGGACAAGGAATTTCAATTGCTGTGGGTATGGCAATGAGTGATAAGCTTCTTGATAAAAATGACAGAAGAGTTTTTTCGCTTACGGGTGATGGAGAATTGCAAGAAGGAAGCGTATGGGAAGCGGCAATGGCTGCCTCACATTTTAAATTGGATAATTTCTGTTGGATAATTGATAATAATGATTGCCAGATTGACGGAAGAATTAAAGAAGTTTTAGATGTATATCCGATAGATGAAAAATGTCGTTCATTCGGTTTTGATACGATTGTTGTGGATGGACATAATTTTACGGAATTAATGTCCGCCTTTGATAGATTTTTAGAAAATCAAAAAAACAATACGGGAAAACCGACGGCAATCATTGCTAAAACATATATGGGTCACGGTGTATCGTTCATGAACGATAATTATAAATGGCATGGTGTTCCGCCTTCCGTTGAACAAGCGGAAAAAGCTTTGGCAGAATTAGTATAAGTATTTTTTATCGGGAAAATTGTAGAATGATAATTCGTTGGCTTACATTACTTTTTATACCATTGTTTTTATATGCTTTTTCGGCTTGTTCGGAACAAGAGCAACCGCATGATAAACCGACAATAGAGTATAATAATAACAATACGACAACGGTTGTTCAGCAAAATGCAGAGCAAAAAACAACCGATTCGATTATTAAGGACAAATTTCCACCGGTATCGGGAAAGGATTTATTAAAGTGTATGCCTAAGATTGTAGGCGGTGCAAAAATAATGACCCCCACCACAGGAAAAACCGAAACCGAATACGGTTTGGAAACAAGAGCGGATATTGAAGTACTATACACCGATGGAGTAACGGCAAGAATTGCAATAACGGATTATGCCGATCATTATAAAACTACACGTGAACGATATGAAATACCATACTCTGAAGTAGGTATGGAAATAACGAATATATCAATAGGTAATGCCAAAGGATTTCAGGCAGTAAATATGCTGGAAAAAACGGCTGTTATTCGTATGGCACTTTCCGAACGAATAGGAATTGATATAGAAATTCTAAAATACACGCAGAATTTCGGGCTCCCGACAAAAGTGGTGGAAATGCTCGATTTGCAGACATTGGAAACATTAGCACAAAAAAAATAATATAAAATATAACAGGAAAATTACATGCAAGAATTAACACTACACGGTTCAAAACCCACACGTCACGGATTTGGCGAAGGATTGGTAGTACTTGGTGAACGACATGATAATGTGGTTGTTCTGGGTGGCGATATTACCGGTTCGGTAATGACATCACTATTTAAGGATAAATTTCCAGATAGATTCTTTTCGATTGGTATAGCGGAACAAAACGCTACAACGATTGCTGCGGGATTGGCTTTGAGTGGTAAGATACCGTTTTTTGCAAGCTACGGAGCATTTTGTGCATTGCGCAATGCCGACCAATTACGTATTTCGGTTTGCTATAATGAAGCAAATGTAAAAATAGGCGGCGGTCATGCGGGAATTTCCGTAGGTCCCGACGGAGCAACACACCAAGTACTTGAGGAAGTTGCCTTTTTGCGTACATTACCACATATGACCATGCTTGTACCATGCGATTATAATGAAGCGAAAAAAGCAACAATAGCCATGGGCGAAATGGTGGGCCCTGCGTATATACGCTTCGGTCGTTCGCCGGTGCCATTATTCACCAACGATAATACACCGTTTGAAATAGGTAAAGCACAGGTTTTCCGCGAAGGAAATGATATTGCTTTAATTGCAAATGGTGCTTTGGTATGGGAAAGCATGCTTGCGGCTGATGAATTGGCAAAAAAAGGAATAAAAGCGAGAGTAATTAACTGCCCATCCGTTAAACCGTTTGATGTTGAAACTGTAGTAAATGCAGCAAGAGAATGCGGTGCTATTGTTACGGCGGAGGAGCATCAAGTTCATGGGGCATTGGGTGGTGCAGTTGCTGAAGTAACTGCAAAAAATGCTCCGGTGCCGATTGAGTTTGTAGGTGTACGCGATAGCTTTGGCGGAAGCGGTGAACCCGAAGAATTGATGGTGAAATTCGGTTTGACATGGAAAGAAATTTATGCATCCGCATTAGTGGCAATTGAACGCCGCGATAAAGGAAGTAGCGGAATACGTCGTGTAAAAGACGTTGCTCAGTATGCAGAATAATAGATAGTACAAAATACTGTCAAAAAAAAAATCCTCTGTTGCATTATGTGGCAGGGGATTTTTTTTATATAGGTAGTTTGCAAAAAGAATATCTTAAATAAATTATATTTGGTCAAAGAGTGTATATCAGGGGTTACTATCACAACCGGATATCTTAGATGTGAACTCGGTATATTTGAATAATCAATGTATAATTTGTTGCTAAAAACAGAAAGAGGGTTTATGGTTGGAATGCTTCGGAATCAAGGTATAGATTTATTAAGAGGTGTAAGTATTCTTCTTGTTATACTGTTACATTTTAATATACATTTTAAGCTAAGCAAAACATTCATAGCTGAACTTTTACCCAAGAAATTATTCGGTGCTTTATTCTGGAGTGGGAATCAGGGGGTCGTGATTTTTTTTACTCTTTCGGGTTATCTGATAACCTATACGATACTGAAGCGATACAAAGCACTCGATAAAATAAATCTGAAGCAATTTTATTGGTTTCGTTTATCAAGAATATTACCTCCCCTCATTGCTTTATTGTCTGTTTTGGTAGTACTCGATATATTTCAAGTACAAGGATTTACGATCAATAAAGAACAAACATCATTGATGAGAGCACTATTTGCTGCTTTAACCTTTCATATGAATTGGCTGGAGATATCGGTGGGATATCTTCCTGCAAATTGGGATGTACTTTGGACTATTTCCATAGAAGAAACATACTATATTCTTTTTCCGTTGGTTTGCCTTTTGTTTAAAAGAAAAGAGATTTTAATATCGCTTTTTTCACTCATTCTGTTGATTAGCCCTTTCTGCAGAGTGTATCTTTTTTCTGATACAGAGTTAGGAATGAAAAGTAGTTTTAATTATATAGATAGTATAGCAATCGGCTGTGCTGTGGCTGTTTTGGTGCATTATTATACTTTTTCGAAAACAAAGCTGACTATTATGGGAATTTCCGGTGCTATCCTAATAGTGATAAATATTTTTTTCAGATTCCTATTGCGCGATTTGGGATTGGCAGACTTGGGGTTGAATATAACGTTATTATCGTTGGGTGTTGGATTGACTATTATGTGGATGCATTATAATACATTGGGAAATTCGAAAAAGTTACAGATCTTCCGACCACTGACAGATATGGGAATGTATAGCTATGAGATTTATCTTACACATATGTTTGTGATAATAAGCCTTTCACTTATGTACAAACAGATGGAATTACCTCAATCGTATATTCCTTTTATGTTTCTCGTAAGTATTCTTTTATCGTATGGATTAGGAAGGGTTGTGTTTATATACTTTTCAGAACCTATCAACCAAAAACTGAGAATGAGTCGGCAAAGTAAAGTTAGCTAAAACCCAATTACAGCTTGAGTGGAGCAATCGGTACAAAATTCTCATTGGAGTGCGTTACCCTCACTTCGCTCAGGATGACACGGTTTTATTGAAATAAAATCCGAAAAATTCCCATCCTTTGGAGGGGTGTCACGAAGTGACGGGGTGGTGAGTATTTCCAGTCATTCAGAGTGTAGCGAATAATCTGTACGCATAAATAGATTCTTCACTATGTTCAGAATGACTTGTTTTGAGAAGCGTCAATAACTCTTTTCTGCGAAATTGCCGAAGGAAAAATAACGGTGATTTTTGTACCGTAATCGGGTTGGCTTTCTATTTTCAATGTGCCTCCACGCAACTCCACTATTTGCCTACATATTATAAGTCCGAGCCCAGCACCTTGTTGTTCATACTTGCCACGGTCAAATTGCATAAATGCACCTATTCTTTTTATTTGGCTTTCTGTCATTCCGCGCCCTTCATCGCTAAAGGTCAGAACATATACCTTATCCAAAGAATCAAATTTCCCTTTTATATATACTGGAGTATTATATGTGGAAAATTTCATTGCATTACTTGCAAGTTCGGTAATTAATATTCGCAAATGGGTTTCGGCGATTGGTATGGAAGCCGATTCTATATCGAGTATAAAATCATCTTGTCTGTCCTTAAAAAGCTGAACCGTATGGAGAAATCCTCCAAAAAGCGAATCTGAAACGATCATTTCCTCATTTTTCCCGAAACGTTCTGATTCCGGTTTGGAAGCTAATACATTCAACTCCGCATGAAGAATATAGTTTTGCGTAAGGTGCAAAAGTCGTTTGCCGCCTTCTTGAATCTGACGTACATACTCCTCCAATTCCTGCGGAGGTATTTGTTCACCTTCTTCCAAAGTCCAAAGTATCAACTGACAAAAACCGAGAACGGAGTTAAGCGGCGTTATAAATTCATGCGGAATACTTTTCGATAAATTCTGGCGAATATCTTCCAATTCTTTATTGGATCCCTGCTTTTTAAGCAATCGGGCATTGATGGAAGACATTAGTTCATTAATACCGAA
>JALHLL010000043.1:0-4005 GCA_022844575.1 bacterium | reverse complement strand
AATAAACGGTATCGAAGACGTATTAGGATTCTGATGAAGTACATCGAGAACATTGTACCCATCCATACCGGGTAAGGAAATATCGCATAGAATAATGTCGGGAGCATCAGAATCTGCCAATTCAATTCCTTTTTCTCCTGTTTCAACAGCTACTACTTCATAACCGAACAGTTCTAATGAACTTGTGATGAAATCACGTAAATTAAACTCATCCTCTATGAGTAGAACTCTTGTCATAGATTATAGCTTCCTAAAAATGACAATGAACAGTTTTATAGCACTGAAAGAGATTGCTCAATATCGGCGAGTAAATCTTCCGAATCCTCAATGCCGCATGACAAACGTAATAAACCCTCCGTAATTCCCAATCTGTCGCGTTGATGTTTGGGAATACTGCCGTGAGTCATGCTTACAGGGTGGCATAGTAATGATTCCACACCGCCTAATGATTCCGCTAAGGTAAATACCTTTACAGTTTTGGCAAATCGTTGTGCCGCCTCAAATGAACCTGTTTCTATAGAAATCATTCCGCCGAAACCACTCATTTGTTTTTTGGCAAGTTCATGGTGGGGATGTGATGACAAACCCGGATACCAAATTGCTTTTACGTCAGGGTGCTGCTCGCATAAATGAGCAACAGCTTTTGCATTTTCCTGATGTTTTTCCATACGAAGAGCAAGTGTTTTCACCGAGCGAAGTAATAACCAAGGTTCAAAAGGACCGGGCACAGCTCCAACGGCATTTTGTAAAAATTTTATCTGCTCTGCCAAATCTTCTCTATCGGTAATAACAACACCGCTCACCAAATCGGAGTGTCCGCCTAAGTATTTTGTTGCCGAATGGACTACTATATCGGCACCAAGTGTAATAGGTGTCTGGAAATATGGTGTTGCAAAGGTATTATCAACAACGAGAAGAGCTTTTGCTTCTTTCGCTATAGATGCCATCTCCGACAAGTCGGTAATTCGCATCATCGGATTGGTGGGTGTTTCCGTATATATCATAGCAGTCTCGGGACGAACTACATTTTTTACGGCTTCTATATCGGACATATCCACTGCGCTGAACAGATAGCCGTAACGACTTAACACCTTGTCGAATAAACGAAAAGTACCACCGTACATATCTTCGGAGCATATTACATGTGCTCCCGATGAAAGCAAGCGCATTACGGTATCAATGGCAGCCATTCCGCTACCGAAAGCATAACCGAAACGTGCGCCCTCCAGAGAGGCTACATTTTTTTCCCATGCAAAACGTGTAGGATTATGGGTACGGGCATATTCAAATCCTTTATGTTTTCCTATCTCTTCCTGAGCATACGTTGATGTTTGAAAAATAGGGGTGGTTACCGATCCCGTTACAGGCTCGGGTTCTTGCGCCACATGTATTGCTTTCGTAGCAAAGCCTTTGTACTTTGTCATATTATTTCACTAATTTTTTCGAGAAAACGGGGACTCTTCTAAATATTATATGCCTAAAATCAAAGAAATATAATGCTCAATGCCCGATTGGGCAACGGCATCATTTGCAATGGAATAGTCAATCTGAAATCTAAAAGGCATATTATTAAAAACAGGAGCTATAGATACTCCGCCGCCCCAACGAGTGAAGGGGAATGCTTTTGTCTCGCCATCTTTTTCACCGAGAACAGCCATACCGCCGCGTATGGTAAACAAACGCAAGGGTGCATATTCGGCACCCAAGGTAACTAATGGTGTATGATCATATTGTGTTACAATACCATCCAATGAAAGAGCTATATATGAATTGGAAGGAAGCTCTATTGTTTGTTCTTCACCGCGAACATTTTTTCGTACGGTATATGTTTCTTTTTCCAAACTTATTTCTGTAGCAATACCTGCACGTATGGAATATGGTAAAGGTTCGGAAACGCTCGTATTACTCCAATTCATTGAGCCGACAAGATTTTGTGCAGCAATACCGACGGAAAACAAATCCTCTATATCTGCTTTTGCACCCAAATCGAAGGTGAAAGATGTACCTTTACTACCTGTTCCCCTTAATGTATTAAGAAGATATTTACCTATTGCTCCAACAGAAAATGCTCCATCGCGCCAAGTACCACCCAATGCAACCGCATATTGTTCACTGCTTAGTTCACGTAGTGCTGTTCCGAGTACATCGCGTTCGATAAAACTACCATTCCAGAAATGTATAAGACCCGCCCCTACGCCGAAATGTTCATCAATACTTTGCCCATAAGCAAAAGCCGAATGAATACGACCAAACTCCTGTGGTGATACCATCATGGAAACTTGTGGTTTTGTCGGTAATGATGCAATTCCGGCAGGATTGTAGAATAGACCTATCGGTTCATTTGCAATTGCAGTATATGCGCCGGCAAGCCCTACAGCGCGAGCCCCGACAGGTAATTGCAAATAAGCTTCCGTTAAATTGGTGCTTGTTTGTTGCGAAAAAGAAAGAGAAGAGACAAGTGTAAAAATTACAGTGCATTGTAAGATAAATCGGACACCTGATATGAGAGACGTTTTCATCGGGTAATAACGAATTTTTCTGCCAACTGAAAATTATCGCCACGCACTACACATAAATACATACCTTTCGGTACGGAAGATACATTAAACGTATGGGTAAATCTGCCTGAGGAAGCATCACCCGTATATATATCCAATACTTTTTTGCCAAGCAAATTAAATAAGGATATGCGCATATTATCCTGATTGTCAATCAGATCGAGGTTTATTGTATATCTGTCGCCTTCGCCGTAAGTATTAACAATACGATTGGAACGAACAGTATCCGCCGCGGTGCTACGGCGTGTAAACATGGAAGAATCACCAGACTTGGTCGGATATACAACCGTTTTTTTCGATGTTTCGACAGATGTACTTTCTTTTTTGGCAGCACCGTAACGATAACTCTGCGCATACACATTCGATGCAACGAGAATTACAATGGTGGAAACTATGGAAAGAAGTCGAATCATACTTCGGTGATAAAATGAACACTCTCGTTTTAAAAATACGAAAATTGTATCGTAAAGTTGTTACCGTAATTTTCGCTACCAAAAATCATGCCTCCGTTCGGTATTGAGTCGTCGGTTTCTAACTTGGTTTAATGAACGGTATTATAAAAGAGAAATTACTGTAATTTGTGAATAAAAAAGGTTTTCGTTTTATTTGGTGTACTTACCGTAATATAATAAATACCATTGCTCAAGTTCTCGATATGAAAGGAAACCGAAGACTCAGAGTGTGTATAAGGAAGCGTATATGAATTGCCATAGATGTCGTTTATGTCTATACTCATTATATTCTGCGTCTCAGGAATAGGTATTGTTACAATTTCCTTTGCGGGTTGAGGATAGGGCGATTGAGAGTAATCCGAAAATTCGCGTATCGCCATTGTTTTGGTACGGACGGCAATGGAAAATTCACCGGCTGAACGAAAATGGATGGAATCTTGTCCCCATGAAATAATATCACCCTCTACCGATGATATATGAAGAGAATCTTCTTCAAAATGGGGGATAAGATCGAGCAAACGATGTTTTACTATACAAGGTTTACTTACAAATCCGCGAAAACCGTTCGGCATGGCGGATATTGCCATAGTGACACGTTTATTGGCTGAAAGTATATCGTATTGAGTATAATCGTCACGGAAAAGAGTGCCGTCTTTTATGATAATAGCATAATCCCAAAAGCCAATGCCCTGCCAAATTGCCGTAAGCGAACCGTCCGTTAGGGCATCGAATCCGTTTTCGGCGGGAGTAAAGGCGCGAATATGATGCAAAGCGGTATCGGATTGTATGGAAGCGATGATATATTGATCATTACCGTATTCATAACCCAAAGCGGATACCGTATCATTCATTCTATCCGAATAAGCGGCACGTAAATAGGAAGCATAACGTCGGCGTGGAGAAAGTAAACAAGCAAAGGCAGCAGAAGTTTGTTTTGATGAACGTACTCGTGCTACTGTATGTGTGCCCGCATTATTATAACTTTCTTCATGAAC
>JALHLL010000042.1 GCA_022844575.1 bacterium | reverse complement strand
CTTTTGCACTACATTTTTATAATGTACGTTCATTATCGGCAACATAGTTCTAAAAAAGCGGTTCACTAATCTGAACAGTTTTGCGAATCTCCGTAAAGGATTTACTTTCATATTGACGAGTACACAATGAGACACATCTCCAATAATCTGGCAACAATCGAGCGCGCACATCGCTTGCGGCAGCAAAAAATATCACAAGAGTTGATGGATAAAGATACGACTGTGATGTTTGAAGATCCATTGGAAAATGATATGGTTCTCAATATGGGACCTCAGCATCCGGCTACGCACGGCGTATTGCGTGTGCTATTGCGCTTGGATGGCGAGACCATAGTAAAATGTGTACCCGAACTCGGCTATTTGCACAGAGGGTATGAAAAAATTGCCGAGAATATGACATATCATGAGTTTATCCCTCATACCGATCGTTTGGATTATATGTCGCCGATGGCAAATAATACCGCCATTGCATTGGCTATTGAAAATGCAATCGGTATCGAAGCGCCCATACGCGCACAATGGATAAGAACTCTTGTTTGTGAAATGGCGCGTATCTCATCACACCTTATGGCAATGGGTGCTACGGCAATGGACGTTGGTGCTTTAACATTGTTCCTGTGGACATTTCGCGAACGTGAAAATTTATATGACATTTTTGAATTGATATGCGGTGCGCGTTTTACAACAAGCTATACTCGTATAGGTGGTGTTGCGCAGGATATCAATGAAGATACACAAAAGATGTTAAGAAAGTGGCTTAATCATTTTGCGGTGGAATTGCCTCGATTTGAAGCACTTGTTAATAGAAACCGAATATTTATCGATCGTATGGCGGGTGTCGGTTATGTACCTACCGAAAAAGCATTGGCATTAGGACTAACGGGACCATGTTTGCGTGGCTCGGGCGTTGCACGCGATATGCGCCGCGATGAACCGTATCTTTTATACAATGAATTGGACTTCGAGGTAATAACGAATAATGATTGCGATGTATGGGGAAGATACTTGGTGCGTGTTGCCGAGATGAAGGAGTCAATGAGAATGCTCCATCAGCTATTGGATAGTCCGAAAAAAGGCGACATCCTTTTGGATGATGCTAAGCATGTATTCCCGGGTAAAAGCCAAATCTA
Source organism: bacterium (assembly GCA_022844575.1). Lineage (GTDB taxonomy): Bacteria > Bacteroidota > Ignavibacteria > Kapaibacteriales > UBA961 > UBA2353. The sequence goes on along the minus strand of JALHLL010000042.1, from coordinate 17,033 downwards.
TACGAAGATGGAAGAGCTTATCAATGACTTTATGCTTGTTAACTTCGGTGCAATGCCCCCGAAAGGCGAAACATATACGGCTATCGAAAGTCCGAAAGGCGAACTCGGCTTCTTTATCGTTTCCGATGGTACGGGTCACCCTTGGAAATTAAAGATACGCTCGCCCTCATCTTCCAATTTACAAGCATTAAAATATATGTCCGAAGGTTCAATGATTTCGGATATTGTAGCAATTATCGGCTCTATAGATCCCGTAATGGGCGAGGCGGATAAATAATAAAATCGAGTAATAAAAAAAGTAAAACCCGATATGATATTCTATTCATATCGGGTTTTTTTATACGTAAAATAGACCGTTATTATTTCTCGCGTGAAATATAATCCGCCATTGTGCCGAATATGATCCTTTTTACTCTTCTTTCCGATTCTACCGTTCTATTATACAATTTTACCGATATATTTAATGTAAGTACTTCTCTTTGCAAATTGCTGATTTCAACGATAAGCTTTTCAGTATCATATTCAATATTTTCTTCCATCAGTTTTGCGGTTATGGTCTTCTGTATATCGGCAATCGATGAAAAAGAACCCGTGTTCATATCGGTTTCCATATAAATGGTTGGGGTAACACAGCGTGTATAGTTAACGATACTATGTGACATTACCGAATTATTCGGCACAATAATAATATCGCCATTATCGCCCAATAATTCCACATTGATAAAATTGATATTCACTACTTTACCTTCGGCATCATCTATCTTTACCTCATCGTGTATATTAAGGGTGTCGGTAAACATCAATATCATGCCGTTTATTATGCTTGTTACATAGTCACGCGCCACAATAGCCAAAGCTGCGGCAACAATACTCAATGCCGTAAACAATGATTTTACATCAACATTAAAAGCACCGAGTAATGATATGAATAAAATCAATGCCCCGACAACGGAGCTGATACGCCGAACACCGAGTGTAAAATTATCATTCGTGCGTTCGGGGTCAATTCTGTTTTTTCGTGCATAAACGCCAAGCACCAAACTTTTTACTATTGCCAATACCAATAATGCGGAACAGTATAAAAGCACTGCATCGAAATATCGGGCAGGAATGCCATACTTCCTGTTAAGGTTCGGAAATTCCGCCTGAATATATATCAATAACATCAATGCAATGGTATTGAGGGTTAATATGGATATTCGACGCATCATGGCTTTACAGTATAATTTTATTGTGTACGAATGTATCCGAAAGAATATACTTTATCGTATTTCTTTTTCCAAAAGTTCTACTATTTCAGGTAAAACATCTCCGCTTTTTGCGGGTATATACAAATCGGCAAAAGGTGTTAACGAAGTATGAGTAGGATTTATTTCCACAAGAAAAGCACCATATTGTTTTGCCGTCTGTGGAAGGTATGCAGCCGGATATACTTCCGCCGATGTACCTATCGAAAAAAATACATCGCTTTGTCTCGCTATCATATCGGCTTGCTCAAATATGCCTTTAGGCAAATTTTCGCCGAACCATACTACGGAAGGACGAATTTTTGAACTGCAATATGAACATTTCGGCGGACTTTTTTCTTCAAAATCTATATGGTCGGTATGTGGTTTTTTGCATCGAACACAATGATTTTCTATAATATTACCATGTAATTCAAGAATATTCTTGCTTCCCGAACTCGCATGTAAACGATCGACATTTTGAGTAATAATTGTGGTGTGCGGTAATAGCCGTTCTAATGTTGCAAGTGCATAATGCCCTGCATTCGGTTTTGATTCAGCTATTATTTTCCGCCGATAATTATACCAATCCCAAACAAGTTCCGGATTGCGTAAAAATCCGTCCATACTTGCAAGTTCGGCAGGATTGAACTTTGCCCATAAGCCGTCAGGGTCACGAAATGTAGCAATGCCGCTTTCGGCAGAAATACCCGCACCCGTTAATACGCCGACAGTTCTCGACAGTGATAGTTTTTCTATAAGGATATCGTATTTCATCGGTAAGGGGACATATATTGTTGATATGTCATCATAAAGACTTTACTTTTTCGCTAATTCTTCATCATATAAACGGCGTAATAGCTGAACGTCCTCCCATGTGAATTTTTTCCATTCGGGATTGCGTAATAAAGCCGCAGGATGATAGGTAACAAGCATTTTTACACCCTGATAATCGAATATTTTACCACGAATATCAGCCATTTTGTATTTGGATTTCAGCAGGGTATTGGCAGCAGTTAACCCTACCGCCAAAATAAACTTCGGTTTGATAAGCTGTATCTGCTTATGTAAAAAGGGCTCGCATTGTTCAACTTCGCTCGGTATGGGTGTACGATTACCCGGAGGGCGGCATTTCAGAATATTGGCAATAAATACATGTTCTCGTTCAAACTGTATTGCTTGTAATATTTTGGTTAATAATTGCCCCGCTCTGCCGACGAATGGTTCGCCCTGTGCATCCTCATCGGCTCCGGGTGCTTCACCTATTACCAATATATCGGCATTGGGATTACCTACACCGAATACGAACTTGGTTCTTGTTTGTGCTAATGGGCATTGTGTACAACCGCATATTCCCGATTGTAAATCAACAAGAGAGGCGGACTGTTGCCAATCCGCCTTTACTCCGTTTATTAACTGTGTATTGACATGCACGGAATCTTGAGGCGTTTCCGTGTAATGTAATTTCTTTTCGGATTCCAAACCTTTATAAAGCACATCGCCGAATAAACCTTGTTGTTGTTGTAAGTAGCGAAGCGCTTTATCTAAGGAATTTTCATTGTTCATTCTTATTTCTTTATTGCCTTTATGGCACTTTTTATAGCATTATCAATATCATTATTATTCTTTTCATCACGCGGATCGAGTATTTCTTTACCTTTTACAAAGATTACATTTGGGTCGGCACTAATGTCTATAGAATATACTGTACCACCATTGAGTGTAATCGGCGTATCGAAGTTGAGTGATAAATTCACCGTTGCATCGCTTTTATAAGTAAAAGGTGTTTGAACACCTCCGGCATATACCATTCCTTCTATAATAAAGGTGGAACGTTTATCCGTTACAAAATCCTTAAAGACGGGATCGTTCAGATATTGAGTAATTTCCGAACTGCTAAAACGATGAAATTCAAACTTTACCTTATCATATACACCCGCAGGGACTGTGCCGGTTGCCAATGCAAGTTTTTTTGTCGCATCAAGGGTTAATAATAAAGGTCCCGATTTTACTTTATGATTACCAACCGTATCTTTTTCTTTGTCCCGATGCAGTTTTAATTCCGAAATGAGAATCCGAATATTGTTTATTTTCAGAGAATCAACGGTACTTGCCGCCGTACTCTCCCCCTTTATTATGCCCGTAGTATGTACCGTAGAACTTGACATAGTTGTCGAAAAATTGATAGAGGCATCACCTATAGGTGAAGTCGTATCTTCTGAACAACCGAAAGCCATTAAGCACATTGCAAGAATTATGAGTGTATGTTTCATAATTCACCCTTTATAAAAAATAAAAAAATGACTAATCGAATAAATTCATGGGTTCGCCTACTATTATCATACAATTTGCCAATGGTATAATAATAGGTGGCAATGGTGCCGGTGGTGGAGGTGGCGGCGGATCATTTTTAGATTTCTTTTTCTTTTTTTCATTCGGATCCGGTGCCGGTGGAGGCGGTATCGGAGCCGCTTCCTCACGTTTGGGGAATGGAATTCTATAGATAAAACTGATGCGTTTTTTGCCCGATTTCACTTCAGCCATAAAGGTCATAAAAGCATCCTGACGAGGTAGTTGCAAACTCGGGTCATCGGGCATATCGCCGAATACCGCAACTTCTATGGTCATGTTACGGTTTTTATTTAGCATGTCAATCATTTCCTTCAGTTGCGCTTTGGCTTCCGGTGTAAGATTGGTGGAACCTTTTTCAAAGGCAAAACCATCAAAAATCTTTGTTCCTGCTCCGAGTTTCCTTACAGTGAAGTCTTTTCTTATCTCAAGATATTTGTCGGTAGGGTCAACATTAAACTCGATAATCTCCCTTAAAATATCTTTACCGTTAAATATAAGAGTGTATTTCTGACCGGGTTTCAATACCGCCTGATAATTGCCTGCTTTATCGGATTTTGCGCGGACGGGATCGTTTGCCGCATCACGAAAACCGAGTTCCACCTCTACAGGCGCACCGCTTTGGTCTTTTACCGTTCCTTTTAACAACACGACAATATCACTTTGAGCAAAGGCAATGTTCAACGTTGTAAGGTAAATACATACGATGAATATCCAAGCAAATGCTTTCGGATAGGTTTTTCTATTTTCCATCTGCTACATACATAATAATTGAACATACTATGTAAAATACGCATTTTCATTTACTTTTTATCTACTCGCTTAATACAGCTTTCATTGTTGTAGGTTTATTCTTACGGTTTTGCCGTACCGTCTTAAACGGATTTTGGGGGAGTGTCAATATATTTTGAGGATTCGCCTTTGGGTATGGATAAGGAAACCCACGATTCATTGTTTATCATTTTTGCTACATACACTATTTGCCCAACATGGTAGCTGTAATGGGTCATTTGGCGTATAATCGCTTTCATCAGACTCAACTCTTCTTGCCGAATGGTAATCGTTTTTTCAAGGTCATTTTCGCTGAAGCCATTAAGGGCGGTAAAAAGGATGTCCCAACCCTCATTCCAGAGTGTTCTTATTTCTTCGGCGGAATTATTATCAACAGTAAATTCCTCATCTCGATTTCTATTCGCTTTTTCTCCATCGCTTGTAAATACATCAGTCCATCGTGCCCGCATATTGCCCGATATATGTTTGATAATAATGGCAACGGAATTGGATTCCGTAGAGGGGCAAATGAATAATTGTTCATCAGTCAGCTTTGTTATTGATTTATCGCCAAGTGTGCGATAGTATGTAAAAAAGGCGCGGGACTGTTTAAGAAACTCGGCTTCAGTGTTCATGAATACTCCTTTACTTATAGATATGGTGCAACAAGACGATTTATCAGTGTGATAATTGATAGTACCGTATCGTGTGTGATTATTCCGTTTTGTTAAGAAAAAGCAGTAGAGGATTCGGGTAACATACATGGGTAACTTTACGCTTTTCATCATACTTTTGTACACATATGCTCATATACATTTACTCTGAACAATAGAATGGCAATAGAACTGATTACAATTGATTTTTGGAATACCTTATTCGATTCATCGAATGGAGATGCACGAAAAAATCACCGAGAGGAAACGGTAAAAAAAGAAATAAAACGAATGGGCGTGGAAATAGACGATAGTGAAATAGAGAGAGCAAGTGAGGAATGTTGGCGGGTTTTTGATATAATTTGGCGAAATGAACACCGAACTCCTTCCACCGATGAATTAGTTCATGTCGTGCTTAATTATCTGAATATTGAACATAATCAGGTGCTGATAGAGAGGATTACGAATGAATATGAAGAGGGTGTTCTCCATCATCCGCCATTACTCTTACCCGGAGTAAAAGAAACAATTCCTTTATTGGCTGAACAATATACGCTTGCCATAGTTTCCGATACCGCTTTTTCACCCGGCAGTATATTGAAAAAACTTTTGGCACAGTATAATATTGAAGAATATTTTGCCCATTATAGTTTTAGCGATGAGACCGGTTTTTCCAAACCGCATCCGAATACCTTTTCCATTGTGCTTAATGCCGCGAATTGTATGCCGATGAATGCAGTGCATTGCGGCGATATTGAAAGAACGGATATTATAGGCGCGAAAAATTACGGTATGAAAGCTATTTTGTATTTGGGCGATATTGAAGGGGAAATGAGTAAGGAAAATCCCGAACAGACATCTGCCGATGCAATAGCCCATACATGGGATGCGATTCCCGATATCATTAAAACATGGTAATAAAAGAAAAAAATATATGATGAAGCCAAAGGAACTTGATACTTTACTCGATTCGATGAATAAGGGTTTTGAAACTATTCAAAACGGATTCGACGAATATCAGAAAAGTTGTTTTACGGAACGAAGCGGAGAATTTTTTTGCTTGGAATTAAACGGCGAAGCGGGGGAGTTAGCTAATCTTGAAAAAAAATTATGGAAAGGAAAAATAATTGCCCATGAAGAACTTGCCGATGAAGCGGCGGATGTATTTATAGCCCTTTGTAATTATGCTAATGCCCGTAGTATAAATTTATCGGAGGCAATTTGCAAGAAGTTGATGAGAATAGAAGAACGACGACAGGAATCCGAAAAAAATAATGAAGTGTATTAAAAGTACAAATCACTCTCTCTTCATAAAAAAAGCGGCGATTGATATTCCAATCGCCGCTTTTCTCTTATCATTCACCCCAAAATTATTTCTTTTTCGGAGTATTCTTTTTTGGCTGATTTGATTTCGGCAAGGGCTGACCCGGTAAACTTTTTCCTTGTTTAGCTGCAATTTCCTGTGCCATTTGCAAACGTTTTTGCAACCATGATTCTTTTTTAGGCATATTCCTCAAATCTGCAAGCGTAAGGCGATTTTTCGCATACTTCGTTACATATACTTGCTGAATAATACCTAATAAGTTAAATATCAAATAGTATAGGTTAAGTCCTGCCGGAAATGATGAGAACATTACCGTAAACATTATCGGCATTATATAAATCATCGCTTTTTGTCGGGGGTCGGTAACGGACATTTTTTGTTGAATAAATAATGTAGCACCCATTATAAATGCCAAACCCGAAAATTTATCAATACCCACTAATGGTAATTGGAACGGTATTTGGAAAATTACATCGGGTACGCTCAAATTATCTATCCATCCGAAAAAGTATGTATTGCGAATTTCAACATTACTGCTTAATACCGCCCATAAAGCATAGAGTATAGGCATTTGCAAAAGCATGGGGAAACAGCCGCCCGCAGGGTTAATGCCGTATTCACCATATAATTTCATGGATTCCTGTTGCTGCGCTACGGTATCGTCTGCATATTTCTCACGAATTTTGGCTAATTCAGGAGCAAGTAATTGCATTTTTTGTGTTGTTTTTAACTGCTGTGCCGTAAGAGGTGAAAGAAGCAGTTTCATTAATATCGAGAAGATAATAATGGAAATACCATAATTCGGAATAAAGGTATGGATAAACTTAAATATCGGCAACATAAAATATTCGCCGATAGGAGCCACTAACCAACGCCACCCTAAGTCAATGGTGGATTCAAGATTATATTCGGAAAGTCTGTCATACTCCTGCGGTCCGCAATAAAGGGTAAACTTTTCGGAGTTTTTACCCGGTTTTACGGGAACTCTGTATGCAAGCGAATATTCTTCATAACTGCCTTTATCAGGTGCGCCGAATAGTTTTCCTTCCAGATAAACCGTTGCATCTCCCGATGCGTTTACAGGTTGAATTGCTGCTAAAAAGTATTTATTACGAACAGCCAAATAATCAACTTTTCCGGTAAAATTAGTTTTATGTTCATCGGAAAAATTATCGGCATTAAGCTCATTAATCGAACCGTTCAACGAAACCATCGCTACGCCGGTACCTGATTCGTTTACGCTATTTTCCTCTTGATATTGAAGCCCTCTATTCCACGTTACATCATAGCTTCGTACAATATATGATTCCATATTATTGAATGCTATATCGGCATCAAGCGAATAGGCATCCCCGTGAAAAGTGATGGCTTTTACAATTTCACTTCCCGGAGCTACGGATAAACGAGCATACAATGTGAAGGAATTTTTACCGTAAACCCTTGTATAATTACTTTTTTCGGTAGTCTTGGCGGGGGTAAGTTCAAATGTTAATGTTTTTGCATCAATCTTATTGCCGTCGGTGCTGGAAAATTCCAAGCCGAATTCGCGAGCATATGGCTTAATAAGATCAACTTTTGATTTTTTATCCCATTTATCATAATTCTTTAATTTCCAACTTGCAATCGTACCGCCTTTTGAACTGATTTTGGCTATATACAAATCGGTTTCTACAGTAAAGAAACGTTCGCTGTTTGCCGCAAAGGGTGAAAAGTGTTTCCCCAAATCCGACGATGGATCTTTAACTACCGGTTGTTTTGCTTGTTCAGGGCTGACTTGTTTAGTATCCTTTTTTGCTTGTTTTGAAGCACTCTCTTCAGTAGGGCGAGTGGTAATGCTTTGATACATCATCCACGCGGTAATAATAATACCGATAAGAACAAAGCCGAAAATCGATCGTTTGTCCATCGGTTGCGCTTGTTGAGTCATAATTGCAGTAAAGTTATAAGTATAGTTATAAGTATAGTATTGTTCTTGTTAAGAGTAAAAAATTATTAGGGAACAGGGTCAAAGCCCCCTTTGTGGAAAGGGTGACATTTTACTATTCTCTTTATTGCAAGAATTCCGCCCTTTAATGCTCCGTACTTTTGTATTGCCTCGCTTGCATAAACCGAACAGGTCGGGTGAAACCGACAGGTATTCGGAAAAAACGGCGAGATTGTTATTTTATACAATCGTATGAGCATAATAAGTACATATTTCATGTACTTTGTTCCCGATTATTATTTCTTTTTTCGCGACGTATTACACCGTAGGCAATCGCATCATTCATTAATTGTACAATTACCGGTTGCACATCATCCAGATGAATAAGCATCGGATGTTTCGGTATTGCATTCCATGTCATGATAACGGATGTTAAAAACAGTGATTCTTGCTGAGATTCCTTTATCCAAAATCGGATGCTTTCGCGCAAAAGACGTTTGATACGATTGCGCATTACCGCCGTTCGTGCTATTTTTTTCCTGACGATAATACCGTAATGTACCGTCTCCTGCGGTTCATCGGAGTAGCGCACCGTTATCATACATCGGTCAGTTGAAAAACGCTTTCCATAACGCACCGCATTACTAAAGCTTTTAATACCTTTTATAGGTACTACGTGCATTTGAGTACTCCGAAAAAACTGCTTTCAGCCGAACATGACAAAGGGCAAACAAATGTTCGCCCTTGCTCAATAAATATGTTTTGCTTATCTGCTTTTAGGGCAAATAATACGTGTTATCGGCGGATGCTATCGCTTACGGAAAGACGAGCACGTCCTTTAGCGCGACGACGTGACAACACTTTACGCCCGTTTTTTGTTGCCATACGAGCACGGAAGCCGTGAGTATTGCGACGCTTGCGATTGCTTGGTTGAAATGTACGTTTCATAGTCTTGGCTAAGTCATAGTAAAAAATAAGACCGCAAAATTACAAAGTTTTGTCGAGTTATATGTGTTTTCTTTTCTTCCCGACTAAAATTTTTCCGAATTACCCATAGATGTAGTGTGTAAAAGGGAGTATATGAATAAGTATTTTTAACGGTATCAAGAACAGATAATCGTATCCATAGCTTTCATCATACTATTTTTGGGGCAATGTTATGTATATACTAAATGAGATAAACGAATGGCAAAAGAGATAAGAAAAATAGCTATCAATACCGGTGGGGGCGATGCGCCGGGCTTAAATGCCGTTATAAGAGCGGTTGTGCATGCCGCAATAGGGCGCGGTTGGCAATGCGTGGGCATACGCGATGGTTATAATGGTTTATTAAAACCCGAAGAGTATCCCGATGGCGGCATCATCCCTTTAACACTCGATTCCGTGCGCGGCATTACCCATTTGGGCGGTACCATGCTCGGAACAACCAATAAGGGCAATCCATACAAATTTCCCGTTTTGCAAGAGGATGGCACATATAAGGAAGTAAACAGATTGCCGGAAGTTGCACAAAAGCTGCGCGATTATCAGATTGATGCACTTATTGCCATTGGTGGTGACGGCTCCTTAATGATTGCCAATAAATTGAGAGAAGAAGGTATTCGTATCGTAGGTGTTCCGAAAACGATAGATAATGATTTGGAACAAACGATTACATTCGGTTTTGATAGTGCCGTAACCTTTGCTACCGAATGCTTAGATCGTTTGCACTCCACGGCGGAGTCACATCATAGGGTAATTGTGGCGGAAGTAATGGGGCGTTATGCCGGTTGGATAGCCCTTTATGCGGGCGTGGCAGGAACGGCGGATGCCATTTTGATACCCGAAATTCCATTCGATATAGAAAAAGTTGCACAAAAAATTCGGTATCGTGAAACTTTATCACGCAAATTTTCGATTATAGTCGTAGCTGAAGGCGCAAGACCCATCGGAGGCGATTATTCCATTATCGGAAAATCGGTCGGTCAGGCGGAACGTTTGGGCGGAGTAGGGCATACCGTCGGCGGATTGATAGAGGAGTTAACGGGTAAGGAAACGCGCGTTGTGGTGCTGGGGCATTTGCTAAGAGGCGGTACGCCGACAACACGCGACAGATTGGTTTCTCTTCGACTTGGTACTGCTTCCGTAAGAGCACTTGCCGAAGGACGCGATGGCGTTATGGTCGCTTATAAAGGAGATATAGTATCGTATATACCTATTTCCGAAATTGCAGGAAAAATGAAAATCGTGCCTTTAGACCATGATGTATTATGCACCGCACGCGAACTCGGTATCAGTTTTGGTGATTGACATTATTTTATTTATATTTTTAGGAAAAATCCTTATGATAAAATCAGTTGTTTTAGTTCTCTGCTTTGTGCTTATGAGCGGCATGGCTTTGGCAACGAAGCCATTTCAGGGTAAAGTGACTTTTACCTTCAGTTCCGGTGATTCAGAAGGGACTATTACGATGTTTGCAAAGGGTCAGAAAGTACGTATGGATCCTGCAATAAAGGGAATGAAGCAAAAAGTATGGATGGTATTGAATAATGGTTCGAAAGAAGTAACCGGCGTAATGCCTGACAAATCAATGTTTACGACAATGACTTTGGATATGGATATAGCAAAAAAAATGGCGGGTGCGGTTCTACCCGGTTTGTCTGCAGAAGGCAAGCGATTTGAAAATAAGTCGACCCCGACAGGTAAAACAAAAACCATACTCGGGCATGAATGTCATCAGCATATTTTAAATGATGATGGTGATACTGTAGAAATGTGGGTAACCCATACAGTCGGTACATTCCCTGAAATGATGGGAGTGCCTATTCCGCAATATATAGGCAAAGAAGACTTTGCTTTTTTCCCTTTAGAGATGTCGGGTAAGTATAAAGACGGAAAGACTTATGTGATGAAAGTAACGGAGTTAAGTGTATCAGCTCCGAGCGATGATGTGTTTATGCCGCCTGCCAATTATCAGAAATTAAATATTACAGGAAAATAGTTCTTTGTAATATGAGAACATGAAAGCGGAGATACATATGTATTTCCGCTTTTTTTATGGGGTTCATCAAAAATGTGCATATTTGATACAGAACTTCAACACAAAAACACAATACATGGCAAGTGTACATATTCATAATCTGCTTAAAAATTATTACTCCGATGATAAAACAATTATATCACCTGTTATTGATAATTGCTCCTTAACAATACAAGATGGAGAATTTGTTTCCATTTTCGGACCCAACGGAAGCGGCAAAAGTACCTTACTCTCCATAATAGCGGGTTTGGAAAAGCCGGATGGCGGTTCGATAACATTCGATAATGCTGCGAATGCAAAACCCAAAATCGGATTTGTTTTTCAGAATTATAATGAAAGTATGTTGCCATGGCGTACCGTTCGCGGCAATGTGGAATTGGCATTGGAAAATACGGCTTATACGGCACAGAAACGCAAAGAAATTGCCCTGCATTTATTAGAAAAGGTGGGGCTTGCACATGCTTCCGAACGATACTTTTATGATTTATCGGGCGGTATGAAACAGTTGGTTGCAATTTGCCGTGCCTTTGCTTCCGAACCCGATGTATTACTTCTTGATGAACCCTTTAGTGCGCTTGATTATGCAACAACAAGACGGGTGGAAATGGATTTGCTTTCCGTATGGAGCGAACGGCAGAGAACAGCCATTTGCATTAGCCATGATGTTGATGATGCGGTATTTCTTGCCGATAGAGTGATTATTTTATCGCAAAGACCCGCAAAAATCAAAGGAATAATTGACATTACATTACCGCGCCCCCGAACACCCGAAATGTTTGTTACGGAAGAGTTTTATAAATTCCGCACAAAAGTATTGGAGATATTCTCCCATGAATAAAAAATGGATATATCGTTGTATAGGAATATCGGTAATTATTGCCATTTGGTATATACTTAATATCACGGAATTGGCTTCCGCTCTTGTTCTTCCTTCGCCGACGGATGTATTTATGACGATGGGTATATTATATGGCGATATATCATTCTGGAAAGATATACTCTTTACGGTAATGCGTATGCTGGCGGGTTTTAGTATCGGTTCTGTGATAGGAATTGCCATTGGTCTTGCAATGGGATATTCCGAAAGGATTTACGATATGTTGGAATTTATTGTTGATTTTTTTAGGAGTATTCCGGCTACCGCTTTATTTCCTTTATTTATGATTGCTTTCGGAATTGAAGACGGCTCGAAGATAGCACTTTCCGCATGGACATGCGGCTTGGTAATAACGGTTAATACAATGTCCGGCGTGCATTCAGCAAAACAATTAAGAATAAAAGCGGCGAGAACATTACATATTCACGGTTTCGATTTATTGCGAAAAATTATATTTCCCGAAGCATTGCCCCATATTGCTGCGGGCTCGCGCATTGCATTATCATTATCGCTTATTGTTATTATAGTAACGGAAATGTTTATAGGAACGGATATAGGACTTGGAAAAAGAATAGCCGAAGCACAACAAATATATGCCACACAGGAAATGTATGTTGCCATTATTACGGCAGGATTTATCGGCTATTTTGTTAACCGTTGCGCCATTGCCATAGAAACCCGTATAATCCATTGGCATGGGAAATAGTTGGCGTTTGATATAAAAGGAAGTAAAATTCTATAAACTTTACGTCTGTCTTAGGTTTATCTTATGTGAAAAGGAACTTATCGAGGATTTTGTTTTTGTCAAGTCAGAAAAAATTATTGGGGGAGTTAATATATAAAGTCCAAATTTTGTTGAAGATTAGAGGTCGATGTTTCTCATAAACATTCTATATTGCAAATACTCAAAGTGTTTTCTCATAAACATCATAGTTATTATGATAGAGTCAATTAATATTAAAAATTTTAAGTGTTACGAAAATCATACGATCAATTTTGGTAAACTTGCTATAGTTGTTGGGAAGAATAATGCTGGAAAATCAACATTTGTAGAGGTATTGAGAATTGTTTCAACAGTACTTGCTCGTAATATTACCGCATCATCCTTAAGGAATGCACCCTCAGAGTTTAACTTAACAAAGATACAGAAAGGGATTCTTGTTTCACTTAAAAACATCGAAATAACATCAAAAAATTTGTTTTACAAATACGGTAAACCCCCAGCTCTAATTACAGTTTTTTTTACACAGGGGAATAAAATTGAGATACATCTTGCAGATACAGACAAGTGCTTTTGTGAATTTTTTGATTCAGACGGCCGCCGAATGAGTAACCACAAAACAATATCAAGTATAGGTATAACAAATATTATGATCCTTCCGCAGATAGTGCCTCTTCAGGAAAAGGAAAGAAAACTTGACGTGAATTATGTACTCTCACATCTAAGCTCTACCAGAAGTTCTTTACATTTTAGAAATCAAATACACTACTTGCAAAGTAAGTACTTTGAGAATTTTAAGAATAATGTTTCAAAAAACTGGCCAGGTATCGACGTTGATAATTATGAAGTTATTAACGACGACGAGGAGGGGAGAGAATATATTAATCTATTTGTACGTGAAAATGACTTTATAGCAGAAGTCGGCTGGATGGGTGACGGGTTTCAAATGTGGTTGCAAACTATGTGGTTTTTGACTCGTTGTATGCCAGATGATACAGTAATACTGGATGAACCCGACAACTTTATGCACGCTGACCTACAGCGAAAGTTGATTAGAACTATCAGAAACAAATACAATCAACTTATTATAGCGACACATTCAACCGAGATAATAGCTGAAGTAGAGCAAGAGGCTATTTTACTCATTGATCGTACACAAAAAAAATCTACCTACCTGACTAAGAACAAAAATATCAACAAACTTCTTAACAATACTATTGGTACTATACATAATATTGATTTATCCCGTTTGTGGGCATCGAACAAAATATTGCTTGTTGAGGGTGGCGATATTGGTATTCTGAATGGGGTTTATTCTACATTGTTCGTTAACTCACCCGAATCACTACGTACAATTCCTCATATGTCAATAGATGGGTGGAATGGGTGGGACTATGCCATAGGTTCTAACATGCTTAAACAAAATGCGATAAATAATGAAATTGTAACTTATTGTATTTTGGACAGAGATTACAAAACAGATGAAATAATTGTGAAAAGAAAAATAGAAGCAAAGAATAAAGGTATTTCTCTACATATTTGGTCGATGAAGGAGATTGAAAATTATCTTATTGTACCAACTGCAATAAGACGTTGTCTTGTTAAAAACAATAAAGAATCAGCCCCCACAGTAGAGACTATACGCGATTTACTAAACAGTATTTACGAAAAAATTTACAGTAAAGTTGAAGAATGTTTCACGACTGAGTTTTCCCAATCAGAAAAAGGTCTGACAGCCGGTAAAGCAAGTTCCAAGGCTAAAGAGTTCCTGAAAAATTACAATGATAACCCCATTAGATTCGTTCCTGGAAAAGAAGTTTTAAGTATGCTAAACCAAATGCTGAGGGAGCAATATAAGGTTTCCTTTAGCTCAGTCTCAATTTCTAGAGAACTAAAAAAAGAAGAAATAAATACTGAATTAGTATCTGTTCTCACTTCAATTAAGAATAATTTAAAATTCGAGTAGTGAACTTTTTTGAATACCTTAATTAGATTAACAACTTTTCTAAAAGTATTTTCCTGTTTACAAATGTTTTACGAGCTACTAAGTTTTGATGTTAGCTCTGCTAGTTCCCGTTTAGCTTCCTCTTTCTTTTTCTTCATTAGCATTTCGAATTTTTGATCTAATATTATCGCAATTCCGTTTTTCAGGAATTCGTTACTACCCCCCTTACTTCTCCCCAATAATAATTTTCCCGACGCCAATTATTTCTTCAAGACCATTCTTAAAACAAATCATGTAGTGTCCGGCAAATATTTCTTGTATTGGTATTTGTACTATACTTTCTCCGGCGGGTAGTTTACCTTGCCATAATTGTTGTACGGACTTGCCGCCTAAGGTGTATAGTTCTGCCGTTACTATTCCTGTTGCCATCGGAGTTTTGATAGTAATATAAACCGTTGTATTGAAAGCAGGTAGCGGATATATTTTTTCTATTGTTAATTGATGTTTTTTATTTTCAATTTTTAACCAATTTATTTCAGAAAAGTCGTTATTTGCTATCTTGGCTGATGCGAAGCTTTTTAGCCGATACACCAAATAACCTGTAACGGTTCGGCTCGTATCAAAGTATTTATTGTTATATGTTTGGTTCAGATGAGCTAATCTTTTCGGGGCATAGTGAAAAAGTAAATCACCAGGTATTCCTGAAGGAAATTGCCCCGTAGCCGTTATTAAACTATCACAGTAATGATGTATTTGTCTGTATTGCTCCACATAAATAGAATCTTCCATTGCTCCGGGCATAGCCCAAAATTGATCATGATGAGGTAACCCGCTCAAATTGCATACATAATTCTCCATCATTACAGGCATTCCTAATGGCGTACTTCCCCAACGACGTGGTGATAATTGCAAATAAACGGTATCGCCATATAAATTGCTCGGTATAGTTCGGGTATGATAATAGCCATTAGGGTCGGTTCCGAACCCTACTGCATATTTACTATTCGTATTTTGCGGAATACCGACGCTATCTATAATACCTATTTTCTGATTTGTTCTTTTATCATATACTTCTATCACAAATTCCACTTCATCGGTTACGCTATTAATAAATTTAGCCCACCATCTGCCATTATCCGCATTGACATCATCATCGGAATTCCAACCACTACCTTCACCCATGCCACATGGTATCATTAAACCTATGGTACGGTAAAAATTTATAGTACCGCCATTATTAGGCACTATAAATGGTACTGTTCTTGTGTATGGATATACATTATAAGCAGTTCCGAGACTATCGCTGCAGCGTATAGTATCAACACGAAGTTTTAATGTATTATTGAGATGGATTCTTTCTTTTGCTCCATTACTTTTAACAAGTGTAAATTCGCCCAATCGGTAATTGGTGAATGAAGTGTTCATATTATTCTGCAAGTAAATATATCGCAGAAATCTTTGGTCATTGGGTCTTACGCTATAAATAAGATTTTGGGCATTAAAACTAGTTTGGCTTATTGTTGTATTGAGACAAAGTACACCAATAAAAAGCACATATGTTATTTTTTGTATAGTTTTCATACGTCACCATCACAATATATTTTCTTGTAAATAACAATAAGCATTTTGTCCGCTCATCATGGAATAACATTGACCCGAATTACAAACAGCTACGCCTTTTTCACGAACAATATCAATGCATGATGTACTTTCCGAATTACTACACACCTCGGGGTCTTCAGGCGGTATTGCCTCTCCAAAAGCGCAACGCTGATCATCAACACGCTCGTCATAACATTTTGTACCATTTGCTGTTCCATCATTACCTTCGGGACATATCATCTGACACCACGCATAACATTTTACTTCCTTTAACTTACAGTAATATTCCCTACCTGTTGCAGCCATACCTTCCCCAGCTCTTATTTCCTTACAGCACGGCGGATCGCATGGCTTTTTGTATTGAACCGCTATATCAGCAAAAGCGGTTGAAATATGAACAGTACAGAATAAACTTACAAGTACAATACACTTGAGCAGCATACTTACCTCTCACAAACTATTGTTGAATAAGAAAAAATTTATAATGAATTACTTGTTATAATCACATCAACATCACCGATACATCACCACACCAGACACCAAATTGAGCATTCCTATTTTTTACCATAGTCTTACTTTACAAACTTACAACCGTTTTTCACGAATCCGAGATCGGAAGACC
>JALHLL010000041.1 GCA_022844575.1 bacterium | reverse complement strand
TCCATTTCGTCATCAGTGTTAAAGTCAACATAAAAACGAAGCTTGTCAGTTACGTTCGCAACTAATAAGTCTTGACTTGCACCCGCTGAAGCGCATTCGGCACTTGTTCTTGTAATATCATTAAATACCGGCAAACTATCCGTTACATATACGCGGAACTGATATTGAGCGCGGCTATCCGCACCGAAGTTAAGCGTATCTTGTTGTAAATAGCGTGCATTGTTGTTAGTTGCAGCCAAGCTACCATCATACTGTTGTGCATGGAAGTAAGAAGGATACAAGTAAACAAATTTAGACATCGTATCTCTAATAAAGTCTTCATCATTATTTGCACCGCGCGTTCTTCCCGGAACATTACGCATAGCTTCAACTGAAGCAATATTCGGCGGATAATTTGTTGCAGCTACGTGCATCATTTCACCACCCGGAACTACATACGGATTCGATGGTTTACCTTTAAGTCTTACAAAACCTTTTGCCTGATAATAAGTCGTATCGTAATCCGGAGCGAGGTAATCGCGTGGATATACTGTGTCGGCTTTTATCCAACGGCGTAATGCTGTTTCTTTAGATGTTGAAGAAGTATCTGGTACAAGATCACCGGATGGTGTTTCATACATCGGATACCAATCATACCATAATTGGTTATAGTTTTTGTAAAGGTCATTTACACGGTTTTCATCAATATCCATAGCCCAACGCGGATCGTACATTGAGTTACTGTCAATAGCTGTAATCACAAATATTGAATCGCGACCGCTTCTTCTTACATTGTTTGTATCGCGGTTATACTCTTCATCCTCATAAACCCAAATTTTATTAGCGAAGGCATTATGATAGATAGGGCTAACTTTCGGATGCTGAACATCAACTTTAGTACCTGTAAACACAGGAGGAGGTGTAGATGCTGCAATACGGAAGCCCATACCTTTTTGAATAGCTGTATCAAGACCTAAACGCCATAAGATAGTACGTGAAATTACACGAACATAGTCGCCCGGACGAACAGGTAATGAACCCCAACGCTCACCGGCATAATAATCAACAACTGTATCCGAACCATTCGAAAGAGTATTAGGCATACCCGGTCTGTTCGAATAAGAAACGCGTGAACCGTTATTGTATATCAAACCGCGTTTGCTCATTGCTGAGTTCATTGTTAAGTGCCAACGACGACCGGAAAGAGCGGAAATATCTTCGTTCAATGCCGTGTCAGCAAGTCTTGGTATCAAGGATTCAGTTCCACCAAAATTCATCAAACCTTCATATGTCCTGCGCTGGCGAGCTGTAACACCATTACGTGCCGGATCATCAAGAACAAAGTCAACACGACCACGGAACATTTCGCGCGGATATGTACCTACATTATTAAGGATAGGTTGGTCAGTAAACTGACGCATATTCAAGCGTACATAGTCGCCTGTAGAATCGTTAATCACAAAGAATACCGATTCATTGAGTGCATATGGGTCATCATTATTAGTAAAACTGTTTTCACCTTCATAGGCAGCTACCGATTCCAAGAATAAAGGATAGCCGACGGGATGAGTATATTCATTTGTTCTGTGGTCCATCTTCCACTCAGTTTGTAAGCGGCTGATTTGTCTCCACAAGTTATTTTCCTGATTTGTCGTATAGTTCAATGAATCTGCATCAAACAAATTACGTGTCGTTCTGCGAACATATTTTCTATAGGATGGCATAGAAACATCACCGAAATAACGCAATTTCGGAGGAACGCCGACAGCAAAGTCTTCAATCGGAGCCATTCTTCTATGTGAATAGTCAGCCGTTTTGATGTCCGTACCTTTATCGAAAATGTCATAGATACGACCTTCCATCAACAAAGTATCAGGAATTTTACCAATATTGATTGGTGTATATGTGTACTGACCGTTTGAACCTTGTTCGAATGGTCCTTGTTGAGTATCATCTGTTCTCTGAGCCGAATTACGGATTAAGCGCATATGCGTTTGACCGTTACCCATTACAAAGAATGTTTCTTGAACAGTACCTACACCCGGTATCGTTGTTTGAATCAAAGTGTTAACATTAGCTTCAGTACGGCCCCAATAGTTACCGCGTAAAGTATCAACTCCGCCATAACCTGTACCGTAACCACCGGCCAAAGTACCTTTGGTATTCGGAGCATCCGGTAAACGAATCAAGAAACGTGCATCATTATCGAATATCGAATTTGCACCGATATGATAGGTTGTCCACGGAATAGGACCGATAACATCACCGTAGAAAATTGCTCCAGCTAAATCGGAAGATGCAGGATTATCGTTAGAGATTTTAGGACCTCTGATAACATCTTGACTACGTCCGATATTGGATGTAGCACGGTTATTTGTTACTAATGTACGTGTAAGTGCAAGTTTTAAATCGAAGTTATCCGAATATATCGCAGCACCTGTATAAGCGTTATTATTTTGAATACGAACACGATTAAAGAAAATCGTATCCATTCTGAAATTTCTTAATGGAGTAACGGAGTCAAGAATATAGATTGCACCACCAAGACCTACACCGTTTTCACGGATACCATTACCCGCCATATCACGACGGAAGCCCGGATGGAAACGTTTCACATCAATGTTGTTTGGAGCCATTTGCGTTGTACCGCTACCTTGCAATGCAGGGTTCGGCTTTGTTTCCGCCATATTATTGTGGAAACGCGTAAGCATTCTCACGTCAGCCGGAACTGCGGCAATCATTCTATTATCAAACAAAGAATCGGTAGAGTGATAAGAATCTACAACGCCGTCAGGCATTACCATTGGCATGTCGGCATCCGTTACGAAAAAGCGTTTCGACGATGTACGAGGATGAATCATAGCAATAGCACCGCCATTACCGTTCATAGCTGTATTCATATCGAACAATACGCCTTTTACTAAGTTAAGATCACCGTTCATAGAGTAAACGGCACCACCTCCACGAACTTTTTTAACGCCTTCAAAACCTAAACTTGCAGGAACATCGCCAACTTTGTTATTGATGAACTCAGCACGTACCAAACGAATTGCACGCTGAGAAACCGGAACCGGAGGCTCGATGCTTGGCAGGTGTATCGCAATAGCACCACCGGAGAATGTCGCTTGATTATTTTCAAAACGAACACTGAAACCAGGGCCATACGCCTGTGCAAGAGGTAAGTCATTAATAAAACCACCCGCACCGTGAACCATCATATTGCGGTTTGTATATACAGCACCACCATGTGCAGTTGCCGAGTTGTTTTGGAAAACAATACGGCGACCATAATCACGCAAACGAGGATTCGGAACATCCGAACCACCGATAATCGGTGAAGGACGTGGGTCGGTATTACCATTAACGTGGATAGCACCACCGGCAGCAGCAGTATTACCACTAAATTCCGTTTGACTATTGATATGTCCGCGAACTTGAAGTCTTCCTAAGGTATTATCATGGTAGATACCACCGCCAAGAGAAAGAAACTCGCTGTTATCATTATTCAAATACGGAGTCGAAGTACGGTTATTTCTAACAGTACCATTAAAAATTACCGAGGTATAATCACCGATATACAATGCACCACCCTTAGAACCGCGGTTATTTCTAACCTTGCTATTGATAATAGCTAAAAGCGGTTGGCGTGTAAGTGCCTGATTGTTTTCAAAAATGATATAGTCTTTGCTTAACATAGAAGTAAAGCCGTTAGGACCTGTTGATGTTCTGATAGAATCATTAACACCAAGACCAATTTCTATTTTGCGATTTTCATCAATTTCACGACCTGAAATATAAAGAGCACCACCAAAAGCAGTGTTTTTCCAGTTTTCGTCATAAAGTTTCGACGCTTTATCGGCATCAGTTAAAACTCTGTTACCGTTAATTCTTACAGTGTCAACGTCCGAGTTCAAAACTTGGTTGTTTTGGAAAGTCAACTGACGAATACGACCGGCATAAACAGCAAGACGTGAATCGTCTGCCAACTGACGTGCCGCATTGTTCAAAGAAACAGCTGGTTCAGCCGCTGTACGGTCAAGTTCATCCAACTGACGTACTCTTTGTAGGATAGGAGAGCCATCCGGTTCTGTAAGTGCAGGGTTTTTATCTAACCAAGGATAATAACCGATTTGCAAACCTGTAGTATCAGGATAAACTCCTTTACCTTCCGGTGCTTGCAACATCTGAACAGCACCACCGCGGTAACGAGCAAGGTTGTTCGTGAATGTACAATTTACCATCCATGTACGGGAAGCAAATGTAGTAATAGCACCACCGGAACCGTTTGTTTGAGTAAGCATGTGCTTATTCAAATCATTATAAGCACTGAAAAGTGCTGCTTTTTGCGCCTGTGTTTTACCTACTGTGTCCGCACGATTTACAAGGTATAACGGCTTATCATCAACTGTCGTATCTTTTCTGAATTCACGGAAATCGCAATCACGGAAGAAAGCAGCGCGTGCACCCGGAAGTACAATAATATGTCCCCATTCTCTCGAATAGTCATTTACTCTTTGCGCACGGAAAACGATTCTACGATTCGATTGCGAAAAAGGTATATTGATACTCTGGTTATTTAAGCGTCTCCATGGTTGGAACTTGATAATATCATCTTCAGACTCAAGACGTGCCGCAGCAAACATAATAGCACGAAGTGGTGATATCACCACTTTACCCGAACCTTGACCCGGCAAAGCAGCCGGATTCCTAAGATTTTCGATACGTTTATTAACGGTATCGAGAACTACGTTGAAGATGTGATTATACTTTCCATAACCCGCCGCATTAACAAAGTTGGAAGGGTAGGAAAGATTACCCTGAATAGTCGGCTCATTGAAGTTAACTTCACTGACTACCGATCCGTTCAAGAAGTAGCGCATATCATTATAGCGCAACAAACCGATTGTAGAGGGTGTCGTATTGTTATATGATGCCGCCATACGACCATCGGCAATAATCCGTCCACCGACCGAATCTATAATTCGACCATTATCGAGAAACACGATTTCCGTTCCCGGCTCTATAATAAGAGTACCGGCAATTGTCAGCGTTCCATTGATTTGATAGACATTCCTTTGCTGGAATATCATAACGTCATTAGGACCCACTCGCCCGCTCACCTGAATGCGCGGGGGCTGCGCTTTTCCCACCAATGTCGTCAGGAAAAGAAGCGCTGCAACTGCGCCTAAACGAAACCAACGTTGCATAAAACCTCCGTTTTGGATAAAAAAATTTGTTGTTTTTCTCATTATTTTCATGTTTTTAGTGTGCCATGCAGACACTTATAGCAACCCCTCTCATTCAATAATCATGCCAAGTCGGGACATAGCCCCAATCGCAAGATCTTTGAATTCCGTATCCCTATTCTCTTTCGTAATCAATGTGTAGAGTTCCTTAGCTTTGTCCTTATTGCCTGATTTTTCATAACTTAATGCAGCAAAATATCTGTATTTTGCCTCATCTCCTATCTCTTTCATATACTGCGCCGCCTCTTCATACATCGGGGCTGCTTCCGAATACTTTTTTTCCGATTCTTTACAAGCAGCCATACCGGCTTTTGCTCCCACGGCAAGTATTTTCGAGTCGCCGCCCTGCGCTGCTTCATACATACTTAATGCTTCCGAATACTTTTTTTGCGAAAGCAAAATGTCGCCTGACATCAAAGCCGCCATTTTCCCTGCGGACGTACTTCCATAGTTTTCAACGATTTCACGCAAACCTATAATTGATTCGCCGCGAATCTTAATAGCCGGATCACCTTTTAAGGCCTTATCGAATTCCGCACGTTCATAGAAAATTTTAACACGCGAGAGTGCAAGCGAAGCAATTGCTTCTTTTTCTTTTTGGTTATTTGAGATGTACCAGTAAAGTCCTATAGCTACCAAGACGATAATAATACCGCCCCCTATCATGGTCATATTCTTTTTAAAGAATTCATCGGACTTTATGGACGAACCGCCCTTTTCCGCCTCTTCTACAATATCATTGTTAACATCTGCATTTGTAGTCATAAGTATCTGTTTCTCTTTAAGTTTTATGTAAGTGCTCAAAAATCAATAGTTTGTCTGTACGACAATATAAACACACTTCGCCCATTAAGGCAAAATGAGATGCAAATATAGTCCTCCGACGCCGAACTACCAATTCAGAACATAATCCGAGATAAAAAATTAAGCCATAGTCACATTTATTCGTTCATTTAGTGACGTGCCGCGTTTTTCACAGTGTCAGATTATTTTCACAGTGATTTTTTGTTCATTTGTCAGTATGTCAGTACCTTATCCAAAGCATTAACAATATCCGTTTTCTGTAATAGAATTACTGCCTCAAGAGACTTTGCAAAACCCACAGGAGTATCTTTCGATGCGACCCTAAGAACGGGTGCATCCAAGCTTTTAAAACATTCAGCCGTAATACTTGATGCAACTTCTCCGCCAAAACCACCGGTCAGATAATGCTCATGTGCAACCACTGCCCGCCCTGTTTTGCGAACCGAATCAAAAACTGTTTGTTTGTCCCATGGAGCCAATGATCGTAAATCTATTACTTCTACCGATACACCCCTATTAGCCAGTTCTTCTGCCGCCATTAAAGAAATAGGCATTGCATTGCCATAGCTGACGAGTGTAATATCAGAGCCCTGCTTACGTACTTTTGCTTTACCGAAAGGTATCATAAAGTTCTCATCCGGCATTGAAGCGGATGTAGGTCTGTAATTATATAAAAATTTTGGCTCAAGAAACATTGTAACACCACCCGCACGAATGGCATGTCTCATCAAACCGACAGCATCATCGGCAAATGAGGGGCAAACGACACGTATTCCGGGTAATGCGGCAAATACTGTATCAAGGTTTTGTGAATGATATAAACCTCCTTGTATATAGCCACCACTTGCCAATCGAATCACAATATTAGGTGAGAATTGACCCTTAGTACGCCAATAATCATGACTGCATTCTATTAACTGCTCCATGGCAGGCCAAAAGTAGTCCGCAAATTCAGCACCTTCAATCACCACCCGAATATCATCACGATAACGGCTGAAGCCGTTTGCTGTACCTACTATATAATCTTCGGCAATGGGTGCATTGAAAATTCTATCATTACCAAAAGCATCAAGCATCCCTTTCGGCACATTAAAAATTCCCTGCTTTTTCACGGAAGCAACATCCTGACCCCATAAGAATGTATTGGGGTTGCGTGTAAACTCCTGCGTCATTGCAGCATTGATAGCTTCGCGTAAAGTTAATTGCTGCTCATTCGGATTATTGGAGTATCCGTTTTCGGAGTTGTCCGTATAGTCAATAAGCGGAGGTGGTAAAACAAATTGTGTATAAGATTCGGGAGAAGGATCGGGAGAAGGTTCAACAATATCAGCAGCAGCAAATATTACTTGTTTATTATTTTCTTCCAATTCCGCTAATTGTTTTTCTGTGAGAATCGAATTTTCCAAAACAGTTTGACGAAAACGTGCAAGGGGATCACGTTTCCACATTTCATCTATTTCTTCTTTGGTACGATATAATTCATGATTGTCGGAATTGGAATGCGATAAAAGTCTGTCACAGTCGGCATGAACCATAGCCGGTCCTGCACCCGAAAGAACATAATCACGCGCTTCCGAAAGTGCACGATAAGAATCGAATGGATCGCGTCCGTCGCAATTAATTATTTTCAGATATTTAAAACCGATAAAATTATCGGAAACCCGTGCATTTGCTGTTTGTTCCGCAACAGGAACCGATATTCCGAACTTATTATTCTGAATAACAAAAATTACGGGTAGTTTTTCACGTGACGCACCATTAACCGCCTCATAAAAATACCCTTCCGAACATGCTGATTCGCCACCCGAATAGATAGACAATTCATCGCCATTATATTTTTTTATTGCTCTTGCCGTGCCGGCAGCATGCTGGCAGTGGTTACCCGTACAAGAAGAACCGTTTTGTATGCGAACAGACGGCTTTGCAAAGTGATTACTCATATGCCTTCCGCCACCTGCCACATCACCATCTTTACTCAAACCGTTCATTATTATTTCTTCTACCGTAAGTCCGGCAGAAAGACAAGTCATCAAATCCCTGTAATAAGGAAATAAGAAGTCTTTACTTGAACGGAAAATCTGACCAATAGCAAGTTGAATACCATCATGTCCGGCAAATGGTGCATGATATGACCACCCTTTTGCCATTTTCAAATATAAAGCTGCCTTTTCATCCAAACGACGACCTAAGTGCATTAAACGATACCACTCGATTATTTGTTCTTTTGAAAATCCTTTCGTATCGAATGCACTAAAAGGCACAGTAGTTTGTACAGTATTAAGTGTAATTTTTTTTGCCTTTACCGGAGCTTCTTTATTAATTGCTATTTGTTTTGGCGATACATTATTTTTCGGAGTATCTAACTTTTTTTTATTATTAGAAACACTCGAAACTATCTTTTTATTCTGTTCTTTTTTTATTGGGGAAACCGTACCTGTATGAACCTGTTTTTTCTTCGCGGGTATAGGTGCCTCAATCGGTATTTTTTTCGATGCCATAATATTATAGTTCTATTAAATAATTTTTTGGTAAAATTCTAAAATAAAAAATGATAATCTTTCATTTTCAAACAAAGGTCAGCCAATTGTACGGATCGTTCCCGTTCTGGACAATGTCAAAAAAACGTTCCTGAATAGCCCTTGTTATAACTCCCGGTTTGCCATCGCCTACCTCAATTCTATCTACCGATCTAACAGGCGTAATTTCGACCGCAGTGCCGCTAAAAAATACTTCATCGGAAGTATATAAGAAAGTACGAGGAATTGCCGTCTCCATAATCGGAAGTCCCAAGTCTTTGGCAATGGCTATTACGCTTGCCCTTGTAATGCCTTGTAGTATTGATGCACTAAGCGGTGGAGTATAAAGAGTACCATCATGTACAAAAAATATATTCTCGCCGCTTCCTTCACTCACACAACCCTGATTATCAAGCCCTATTCCTTCTGAAAAACCGTTCTGTAATGCTTCTATCCGTATCAGTTGTGAGTTAAGGTAATTTCCGCCCGCTTTGGAAAGCGGCGGCATCGAGGAATTCGACAATCTCTGCCATGAAGAAACACATACGTCAACCCCTTGCTCCAATGCGTCTTTTCCTAAATATTTACCCCATTTCCATCCGGCAATAACCACATCTATCGGGCAGTTTAACGGATAAACGCCGAGTTCGCCATATCCTCGGAAAGCTACAGGACGTAAATAACAATCATCCAACTTGTTCCTACGTACCAATTCCTTACTTGCTTCACACAATTCATCTACTGTGTACGGTAACTGCGAATGATAAACCTTTGCCGAAAGATGCAACCTTTTTATATGTTCATGTAAACGGAAAATTGCCGTACCTTTTTTTGTATTGTAAGCCCTTATTCCCTCGAACCAACTTGAACCATAATGGACTACGTGGGAAAGAACATGGATTTTCGCCTCATCCCATGCAATAAAATCACCATTCATCCAGATAAATTCTGTTTTTGGAAGTGGCGGCATATTCTCTCCTTTCTTAATGTGTATTGAATATCATTAATGCAACAACTTGTTGCATTAATTCAACTTTTCTTGAAGGAACTTTGTTACGATACGAGGATTGGCTTTACCCCCTAATTCCTTCAGTACGGAACTGACGAAATGTCCGAAAAGATTCTTTTTTCCTTCACGATATTTAAGAACATTTTCGGTTTGCTCCGCAAGGATTTTTTCGACTACAGAATGTATAACCTCCTCATCGGAGATTTGCAATAAACCTTTGCGTTCCACCAATTCTTTCGGCGATTCCCCATTAACGACTTCGGGAAAAATATCCTTTGCAATTTTACTGCTTATAGCTTCGGAAGCAAACATTTCCACCAGTTCGGCAATATGATTGGCCGGTACCGGAAACTCGCTTATAGTTATTCCTTTTTCCGAAAGATACCGTAAAACTTCCGTCATTATCCAATTGCTTATCAGCTTATACCTTTCCTTTGACTTCGTGATCAAAGCCGAACAACATTCCTCAAAGTACTCACTTAGCTTTTGCGTTTCCGTTAAGATACCCGCATCATACCAAGGCAATCCGTATTCATTAGCAAAACGTCGTTTTCTATCAAGAGGCAGCTCCGGCATTGTTGAACGTACAGATTCCAACATTGATTCGGAAACTGTCACACCTCCTAAATCAGGTTCGGGAAAATATCTGTAATCATGAGCAAACTCTTTCGACCTCATTACCTTCGTCTGTTGAGCACCCGCATCCCACATCCTTGTTTCCTGAAATATCTCATTACCGTTTTCCAGAGTTTCTACTTGCCTTTTTATCTCATAATCAATTGCTTTTTCAACGTTGCGAAATGAATTAAGGTTCTTGATTTCGACCTTTGTTCCGAATTTCTCAGTACCTTTTTTTCTGACGGAAATGTTCGCATCACAACGTAAAGAACCTTCCTCCAGATTACCGTCACAGATACCCAAATACATCACAATCTGCCTAATCTGACTAAGGTATTGATATGCTTCGCGCGCACTTCTCATATCCGGTCCGCTTACTATCTCTATAAGGGGGACACCGCTCCTGTTCAAATCCACAAGGGTATCAATATCCACATCGTGAATAGACTTGCCGGAATCCTCTTCCATATGAATCCGTGTGATACCGATGCTTTTTGTTTCTCCCGCATCGCCCGTTTCGATATCAATATGACCATCGTAACAAATAGGATCCTCGTATTGAGAAATCTGATACCCTTTAGGCAAATCGGCATAGAAATAATTTTTCCTTGAAAAGGTTGAAAACTCCCTTATCAAACAATTCGTAGCAATTCCCATCTTTACGGCAAATTCCACCACTCTATTGTTTAATACGGGCAAAGCCCCGGGTAAACCTAAACAAACAGGACATGTATGTGCATTCGGTGACAAACTATATGATGTTGAACAACGACAAAATGCCTTCGTGTTCGTCAATAATTGCGCATGAACTTCTAACCCTATGATTGCTTCGTATTTTTCAACCATGAAACTAAATATACTTTCTTTACACATTGCCTATGAACGGCATATTTACGCAAATTTACGCAAATACGATATAGCGGGCAGACAGTAAGTTCCTGCAATCCTTTTTTGCATGTTCAGAGTGAATACATAACTTGCACCATGTTTTTATAGTATAACTACTGATTATAACTATAGTATGTCATATACTCTGTTTCTTATTTCCGGTGATTCGGCAACAATTATTTCGCGAAATAATTTGCCATCTCACACAAAGGTAATACCCTTTTCCGAAAAGCAGTTACTCTCCATCTCTTCTACTATCAAATTGCTGAAGCAAACGCCTTCGGAGACTATTGTATTCGGAATGAAGCAGATGAACTTACAGAGATATCACCAGATATTAAAAGGGATAATGTTACTTTCCGGTAAAACAAAAGGTTTCCTTGCCGATGAGAACGGAAATCGTTCCGATTACACCCCACTCCATACGATATTTGTAGAATCATTACGCTTAGTAGTAGAGATTATCGCCTCGGTCGGGATTGTACTTCAATCGTGGTCAGTACTATTTTATCGTGGAATAAAGGAAAAAAAGTAAACAATGGACGCTATTTTTCTACGAACCGATTTCTTCGGGCATCTCAATACAGGCGGCTCATTTTCGCATATTGCCGGATTCCTTGATGGCATGGAACAACTTGGACATACGATGACTTTAACGGCATCGGCACAGTGTTATCCCGAAGGTAAATATCCTTTCCGACTAATAGAATACCCTAAGTTATTTATCAATTTTCCTGAGATTCCTTGCCTTGCATACAATAATGTGCTGAATAAAAGACTGCCACACCTTATTCGCGAGCTAAAACCGGATTTTATCTATCAACGCCATAGCGAGTTTATACATTCGCCCTCTGCAATAGCCAAAAAGCATAATCTTCCCTTTATTCTCGAAGCAAACAACAGCGAATGGTGGTGGAAAAGAAATTGGGCAAAACTTTTTTTCGATGATATTCTTCGTCGATGCGAAGATGTTCATTTTCATGCAGCAGATGCAATTATGGTAGTCTCGGATGTATTGAAAAACGACTTAATACGATTGTTCAATCTACCACCTGATAAAATTCATGTAAACCCGAACGGTGTTGATATCGATGCCTTTACTGATGAAATTGATAGTGAGCAGTTTTTCTCCGAGTTACCGACACCATTACAAACACGCTGGCAAGGAAAAACACTATGTGGATTTGTCGGCACATTTGGTGAATGGCATGGAGTGGAAGTACTCGCACAATCCGTTATTCATGCGGTTCGCAAAAACCCGAATATTCATTTTGTGCTTATAGGCGATGGAAAGTTGAGAGGTAATGTAGAAAAAATACTTCATGATGATGGTGTTGCCGACCATGTCACCTTACTCGGTACGGTAAAACATCATCTTGTACCTTCCTATTTATCATTATGCCCTATTTTACTAAGTCCGCATACGGAAAATACGGACGGCACATTGTTTTTCGGTTCACCCACAAAACTGTTCGAATATATGGGAATGGGTAAAGCAATTATTGCTTCCGGTGTCGGGCAAATTGCAGATATAATAAAAGACGGTTCTAACGGCATTATTGCCGAACAAAGAAACCCACAGGATTTGGCAAATAAAATACTAAACCTTGCCGAGAACCCTACATTGTGTAAACAACTTGGCAAAAATGCACGCTATGATGCCGTTTCCACATATTCATGGAAGCACAATGCTCAAAGAGTGATTAATGTGGTGAATTCCATTTGACATTGCTTAATCGGAACCTTTAGGACTTGGGTAAAAATTGCTTCTGCTTTATATCGGCAACAATAACACGATATACTATTATTGATAATACTATTATCAAAAAGAACCAACGCGAATAATATATGTGAAACAAAAAATCGGGATATTTTGTTTGTAAACGTACAAGAGTATCGTCACCTAATTTCGGAATGCAAAAAGCAATAAGAGTAATACTTGTCAATAACGTGATCGGATTTCTGCTTTTTGTATCCGCATAACCTAAAACGTATGCAATGCCAAGAAATGGCAAACACAAAACATATACATACTCCCAACCCAACGGACTAAATAAAGGCATACTAACCATTATTAACGTACTCAAACAGAAAGTATATAACAAATTATCTTTCTTTTTAATCGAATAAATTATATATCCGATACCTATAAGTTGCATCAATATTGTGATAATTTTTAAGATGGGCATAATCTCAACAATCTGCCATGTACCCGCATTAAAATCCGGTGTTAACAATCTCATCATTATTCCTGAGAAAGATTGATTAAAACCACTTAAACAAGTATAGTTTGATAATAAAGCTATATACTCCGTAAAGTAGTATTCATACAATGATAAGGGTATCATTAGTAACGATAGTACTTGAACTCCCAGAAATCCGAGTAAGGAAAACATTATAATCTTGAATTTATTCTTCTCTTCTTTCTCAAACGGTATCAATGTAGCTATCGGTATTGCTAAGAGTATCGGATAAAGTTTCAAACCGAATCCGATTGATACAAGTACCATGGCTATCACATAATTTTTTCTTAAAGCCAGATAGATTGCGCCAATTGATATGAGTGCAATTATTCCGTTTATTTGTGCATGTTTGGCGTTTTGTACAACTGGTGCTAACCCCATGCACAAAAACAGAAAGAACATTTCTTTCCGGAACCCTATTCTATAGGTAGAGTACTCTTTCATAATTTTGAGTGTGAGCCAACCAACAGCAACACAACACAGTGTGTTAACTATAGAAAAAAGAGTATATGAAACGGGAAAAGACAAAAAAGATAAAGGATAAAACAAGACAAGCGAAAAAGGCGGATAATTAAATGATCCGCCTTTTTCATGAGGTGCTGAAGAACGATAAGTACTATTCGCTTCTTGTCCAAAATTCTGTGCTGCTTCATAATATACCGAGTAATCGGTGTAAATTTCTTCACCTTTTAAAACCGGTATATAGTATTTATTAGCAGTATATGACAATCCATACAATATTGCACAACTTGCAATAATTACGGTAATAGAATAGAGTATCTTGCTCTTCAATTTTACCATGTGTTTATTTGTTAATGATAACTTTTTCGCATAGCGTACTTGTCTCTGTTCTTACACAAATATAATACAATCCGGAACTTAAACCTTCAGTTGATATTTCTGTCGTCAGATTCGCTCCACCTCCTGTTAAAACAAATGGTTGTTTAAGTAATGTTTGACCTATATTATCAAGTAGCTCAACAGTACATGAAACGCTATTCATATCATTAGTTCCTGAGTATCGTACCGAAATGCTACCATTATTACCATATGCCGGATTTGGTGACACAGTCAGCATTTTTTCACCATTTGATAAATTATTCTGTTCCTCTGATGTCCCTTTTCCTAAACCACCGTTATTGTCAGTTGTAGAAATAACAACCCCCATAGAACCTGCAGCTATTAATAGCGGTTGAGCTGTACTTGTAGGTACTGCGCAGATTGTGTTTAAAGTGTTAAGAGTTTGAGTGTTCATTTGAGGATTCCTAAAATGTCCCCAACGCATTATCGGCACAGTCACTGTAGTAGCGCATGGCGTTTGAATTTGTTGGTTAGATCTTTGACCCTCGTCAGAATACAGAATATATCCGGAGGACCCGCAAGTCCAGATCCTAGAACGAGTCGCTTCTTCATATTTGGTAATACCAAACAGCATTGGACCGGCATTGTTTTTCTCTTCTCCTCCTCCACTATGAAACTCAATTGATCCTACTCCCCAACGGCCTTCACGGTAAACCGGATGGCGTTCCGTCCAAGTGTTACCATCATTCGTAGAAACAATAATTGTTGCAAGTGGGTTACTCCACGGTGCACTATTTTCTTTTAACCTTGCATTATTAACATAACCAACACCTACAAGTATTCTATTCGTTCCCGCAAAAACAGGAGTTACATCTCTTAATGTAAATCTCGCAGCAGACATTACTGCTCTTTGCTGCGGGGCATTCGCATTAGGTGCAGGTGCAACTGGAAACAAGTGTCGTCGACTGCAGTCGTTATTCGCTGCCGCTGCAGGAGCCAACAAAGTTATTCCGTTACCAGTACCAGCTTGTTTGAGTATCCAAGTATCTGCCACTGTTTGTTGACATGGATCACCATTTATGCCACCCCACAGAACATTCCTAAGCAAAACAACCCCTTCCCCCACAATCACAAATCTTCCGGTACCTGTAAGAATTGTACCGCCTGTACTTTTAGGATTACTAATGTATATAATTTTATAAAAATTATATAAAGTACCGCCTGTTGATGCTGTCAGATCTACTTGTGTCCAAGTCCCTCCTCCATCTTGTGTCTTAAATATTCTGGAGGCCCCCGCTACAGCATAACCCAAACACGGATGATCAGAAGAAAACGCAATAGACTTAAAGTGGATATTCTGGTATGATGTTCCTATATTGAAAGGATTGTTGTCGACTCTTTTAATGTTTTTGTAATCTACCTGCTTCCAAACCGGCATATCTCCCTCCGATAAATCACCGCTAACGATCGTATTATTTTGTCCCACTAGCCACAGTTTCTTGATTGGGGGAATAGATTGGGGTACCTCTTGAAGAAACATCCCGTAAATTCCGTTCTGTACTCCGTATAGGTTATTTTGAGTAAAAGAAGGTGCCCTATGTCTGCTTATATTACTCCCGTCAGCATTAAAATCTAAGTATTGAACTGTACCTTTTTCTCCTGCCATCCATACTCTGTATGTATTGTCCATCTTTCTTACAGGTGTCATGTCAAATATTTCTTCCAACCATTCATTGTTTGTAGATTTAAGAGCTATTGAATTGGTATTTATCTCTCCGGATGAATTTAAATCCATCATCCACAGATTCCCGAATGCACCTCCAACAGCTAATGTACTACCATCAGGTGATGCCTCGGCACAATATAAGCGCTCTCTTGGTGCAAGTTCAACATGTACATTACTTCTGTAAACATTTTGGAATGACATAGTATTAGGTGAGGTTGTTTCTAACTTCACCATATTTCCAAAGTCCGCAATCATGTAACCTTTATTCGTATTCGTAGATACAAAACAAGGTACTCTGCCAAATCTCCATCTGTTATTCGCGGCGATAGGTACAATATCTGCACCCCAACCGCTGCTTGCGGAGAATTGCTTCACACATGAAGCTCTAAATGGATCAAAAAGGCCCAGCCCTGATTGAGCACCTGTACAAATAATATTATTACTTCTATCAACGTTAACACTCAAAGGGTCAAAATCAGCATTGTTTGTGAAAGGGACTCTTGTCCAGACTCCGCCTGAGAAACCAAATACATTCATTTCATTAATTTTGCCCACATTCGGAACATCAAAACGATTAACACAGTAAATGTTATTGTTGGCTGCAACTACACTTCGGTATCCGGAATTATCCCGTTCATCATAGTAGATAACCTCCCAAGCACAACCGTTAAATAATCCCGGAGAGAATGCTGTTGCATTGTTACCGGGGTTACTAGGAATAAAAATTATAATTCCATGGCCATTTATGTTTCCACACACTACCCACCCGCCATCTCGTAGGCTGGTTGCCGTTACACTTACCAGTACTAAACCGGAAAACTGTTGATTTATATTTTGTTCTATGAACGCAGTTTGCGGCGGTGTCGGGGCCTGACAGAAATGTTGCCCTAGACTACGTGCAATACCATCTCTTACATCTTGAGTCGCATTTACCAACGTAGAAAAATTTACATTGGATGGTCTCATAAGTTGTACCCAGTTTTCCCCTTCATTTTTAGATACCAGAAGTTGCGGTGCGGTTAAGGTAAACGATCCGCGTATAAACCTTCCATTCTCGTTATCTCCAACAATCATTATGTGATTACTATCATTCACAGCTACCGAATACAAATTAATTTTTCGGTCTCGATTGTAGATATTAACGTAGTTTGTATGTTGTGGAGATTCCAATTGATTATAATTATTTGCCGGATTTGCCACACAATCGGGATCCCTATTCATTGCACATACATTTTGAAATCTGAAATCAGTGTTGGTGTTAACAATTTTTCGTTTCCATTGCCATACATTACTAACTTTTTCACCTTTAATAATTAATCCTGCTCCGCCGACGGCAATTATTTTGTTATTACCAACCCATGCAATATCGAAAATGTTAGCGTTTCCTGAAGCAGCAATTACATTACCCGTTTGATTAAGAGTCTCAAGCTCCTGCCACCGATCCTGACTTATCGCATCTGTAATATTAACGTACATTAATACTACAAGAAGAAATATTGATATTCTTTTTATTCGCAAGGCATTCATATTTTTTTCCAATAGTTTATAGTAATTTGTTCATATATGGTTTTTACCATTTTGTCATATCATATGTTTTAGTGAACTTGTAGATAGTTTCGTCATTCCCACCGGTATCACTTTGAAAAGCACAAATCTTTTCCTTACCTGTAAGTAATGGAACACTACCCATTAATATCCAATACGGAGTACCTCTTGAATGTTCGAGCGGGTTTACATATTCACGAGTTTGCGTTTTATTAAAAGATGGTATTCTCCCCACGACACAGTCATTCAACAAAAATCTTATTTCTTCTTGCTCAACCTCCATCGAGTACAGATTAAAACAAGCACCGGTTGGATCTTGGCAAAAATCCTTATTATAAATAGGAAATGCAGCATTAGGAGGACCGCTATTGCCACCTGTAATATGAAGTTCCTTTTGTCTTGCGGCATCAAACCAGCGTACATGCCCCCATAATACTTGATTGCGACAACCAACATTAGTAGCTGTGTTTAAAGAACCAAATGTACCTTCCTGATTGTCGAACCCATCTGAATATCCAGTACAATTAATAGTAGCGTTGGGGTCCACAGGACCGATATAAACATTCTGTTCCGGTACATCAAGTTCAATCTCATAATCTCCTCCTGAGTTAAGCATAAACCACGGACATACTCTTATACCCCCTTTAGTACACATCTTTACGTATGAATCGTATCGACCATTCGGTTCATCGGATGTATACAAATGATCCTTAGCAAATAGAACGTACTCCGGAAGTTTTGCTTCTCTTCTGGTCGCCTCAACAGGATTGTTGCTTGTAGGGTTTGGGTAATGCCACATTGGGGATACTCTCATTCTCAAACCATCCGCTACAATATCAACATTCGTATTACTTGCATCGGAAAAATGTCGGACAAGATCGTCGGTAAGGTTCCATTTCGTTTGTAAGCTACTTAGGCGAGCTGCTTTAGTGGTTCCGGAGAAATCAGCCGCAAAATCTGTTGAAGACTTTGGTATTGTTGACATTTTCGGCTTGATATAGGCATGAAATCTACACCCTTCTTGCGCCCAAAATCCGGGGTGTAGTCTTATTTCACCGTCAGAGGCATTATTGGCATTAACTCTGAAATCTACATCCCCAACTTCCTCCCACATATTTGTGTTGTCTGTCGATCCTTTAATTATGCACCCATACTGTTCTTCGTCTTCATTACCCCATGCTCCGGCATCAATATACCTGCGCTTGTCATGAT
>JALHLL010000040.1 GCA_022844575.1 bacterium | reverse complement strand
ATCCTTGCCTAATGCCGTTACAGGGTAAATAAGCGCGGCATCGCTGGTCGCAACAGCTTGATTCAAAGCATATACGGCAATATCCTCAGTTGATTCAACTCTAAAAAAAGGAAGAATGATACTTCCATTATCCCTTGGTCCTAAATTTCCTTGCGCGTCATTATAGCCATACGGTTCAAAACTTCTCCAATGATAACTTGCACTTACAACACCGGAAAGCCCGATTGTACGAACCCTTGTTTGAAACCCGCCGGTACGATTTCTGCTCGTTATTGTAACAATAGTACCTTGCTCACCCGTTGCATAGATAATTAATGAGTCATTGACAGGGTCTGCATGAAAATTGGGTAAGAAGCTGATATAAAAATCCTTACCGCGTGTATTCGGTACCGACTGGGCAAAAACCGATACCAAGAGACATAAGAATATGATAGGCAAAAGAAAATACAGTCTCAAACAATTACAAGATAGTCTATATTGTAAAAAGTATCCCATACATTCTCCGATAAACACAAAAGGATTCGCTTTGACAATTTACGAATTATACCGTGTATAAACAACTGAAAGGTCTTTTTTACAGACGAAGCTTAATTTTATTTAGATGAAGGATTTACCGTATATACACAAAAGGTATGACTTTTACAAAGTGCTTACTTTCAATATGTGCAAAGTATAGTTGGCTCGTATTCATTGTCGAATCAGGAAGCTCCACCTCTCCATAGTTCATTATCGGTAGTACGCACAAAATTTCGCCGGTGATGGAGCTAATTTTTACGAATTTTACTCCACCATCGGTTGTCATAATATTAGTAAAATAAATCCGCCCATTCGATACGGGATTAGGATATAGAGCGATATTATTTTCATCTGTAATGTTATTATCAATGCCCGTTACATTATTATTGAATAACCAATTTTTTGAAGATTCGTCCGCTAAGAAAGTTTCAAAAATCAAGGTTCCCATTTTCTGTTCACCGGCGGCCGAAAGGTGTAATCCGTCAGCACCAATATCGTTATCACAATCGAGACTAAAACCGTCTTTCCTCACTTCATTGCCGTTTGTCCATAAATAACTACCCCACGTAGTTAATGGAATTGGCGCATTATCTCCACTATATCTAAAATTACCCTTATCGGATATTACACTATCAATAAGAAAGCGTAAAGCCCATCCATTATAATAATCGCGTGGATACAGTAACCCCTTCCCCACCGTTTGTTCACCGCTTATCCAACCGGAATATCCACGTGCGGAAACATAACATAGTTTTAAATTCGGAAAATGAATTTTCAATGTAACAAGTAATTTCTGATATTCATTCATCAATGAAATAGCAGCACGAGGAAAAACTGTGTCTGCGCTTTGTGTATTGTCAGTTTCTATCCATGCTATCTGAACTTGTTTTTCATTATAATTATTATCGGAAATTGTTTTTTTTGCCTGATTCCAATAATTATCCTTTATATCATTCATTTTTTGAATACCTTGCCCACCGATACATGTATTTATCAAAACTAAATTCGGATTTTTATTCGGTAAATTTTCGCAATGCTTAATAAATTCATCAAACTCTGTTCTGGGATTAGAAGCCCCTATGCCTATCATTATTATTTTGCCATTAATTTCTTCAACACCTTCTTTATTCAAAGGTTTTATTATTCTTGCTTTTTCGTTCACTCTTTCTCTGTGATTATCCGGTCGAATATTTGAACCGTTACCGTATAGACCTCCGGTGAATCCGTAGAATTGTTCCGAATTCATATCAACTATCGGTATCAACTTTCGCCTAATAATATTACAATCTTTTTGAGCAAAAACAATATTAATGCAAAGAACAAAACC
Source organism: bacterium (assembly GCA_022844575.1). Classification (GTDB taxonomy): domain Bacteria; phylum Bacteroidota; class Ignavibacteria; order Kapaibacteriales; family UBA961; genus UBA2353. The sequence continues at coordinate 16,811 of JALHLL010000040.1, read as the reverse complement.
AATAATAAAAAAGATGTTTTTCATATAGTACCCCACAAAATTTCATTATCACGAATAATCGTGAACATGAAGTTTCGTTACTCTTTCTCACCTAATTAAGAGTTTATTATGTAAATGGTGTTTGTACACATTGTGCCTTCGATAATGGTGGGAGTATTTGATACTCATCATTGCACAGTTCAAAATGATTCTGCATATTACAAATCCAAATCAATCACATTGGCATGAATTCCTATGTTAGTAGAGTACTCCATCGGCAAAAACGATCTTATAATGCTTCTGAAATCATTGAATCTTTTGGAGCAGGATGATGAGCTTCTATATGTAAATAATGTACAGTTACGGTCGGTTCATGAGAAGTTTATTACCATACTTGTAGATAAGGTAAAAAACAAAGCATTACTCAATAGAACTCTTTCCGATATGACGGAAAAAGAACTTGAGAATGAGCTTATGCATTTGCTTGCTTTAGAAAAACTTCTTAACCGCGAGTTCAACAGTCTGCGCGAACAACTGGCTCATTTAATGTCGGAATTACAATCACGAGCTGTGAATACATCCGTAACACAAGACGGGATACCTCTTGATGTTGAAGATCGTTTATCCAAAACATTAGAAGATCTGCTTGGAAAAGATACTAATACTTAATACATACATTCTTGGCTTCAGTAAAGAAGCGTAATGCTTCAACGCCGCCCTCGCGTCCTACCCCCGAATCTTTCACACCGCCGAAAGGGGTTCGTAAGTCGCGCACAAGCCAACAGTTTATCCAAACGATACCTGCTTGTAATTGTTCCGCAACACGATGCGCTTTTCTTACATTTTCCGTCCAAACAACGGAAGCAAGTCCGTATTTGGTACTATTTGCCATCATCAGTACTTCCTCTTCAGTATCGAAAGGTGTTAGAGTAACAACGGGACCAAAAATTTCTTCCTGGTTAGTCCGACAATCATAGGAGAGCCCCTCGATAACAGTAGGTTCTATAAACCAACCTTTTTCACAACGCCCCTCCGGCACAAAAGGTTTTCCGCCACAAAGAATAGATCCACCTTCCTCTTTTGCCAATTCGATATAGGACATCACTTTGTCGAAATGAACTTTAGCAACAATAGCGCCTTGTTTTGTTTTAGTGTCTAAGGGATCGCCGACTGTAAACTTCGATACTTCTTCGAGAAAACGTTTCTTAAAACTTTCATAGATGCTACTCTCGATAAAAATCCTTGATCCGCATAGACAGATTTCCCCCTGATTTGTAAAAGCTGCTCTTGCCGATTGAACAACAGCTTCTTCAAAATTGCAATCTGCAAAAACGATATTAGGATTTTTACCGCCTAATTCCAAAGACAGTTTTTTGAACTTCGGCGCAGCCGATTGTGCTATAGCGGCACCGGTTGATGTTCCACCGGTAAATGAAATGGCTTTTACGGCAGGATGTTCTACTAAGGCAGCACCCACTTTATTACCAAGACCATGAACTATATTAAGTACACCGGAAGGTAAACCAGCTTCTCGACATACTTCACCAAGCATACTTGCTGTAATGGGCGTTAATTCCGATGGCTTTGCAATAACACAATTTCCGGCAGCGAGTGCCGGAGCGATTTTCCATGTAAAAAGGTACAAAGGTAAGTTCCAAGGTGAAATACACCCGACGACACCTATCGGCGAACGCTTTGTATAATTTAATGAGCCCGAATCTGTATGTGCAGACGTTGAGAAATGAACTATCTCGGTAGCAAAAAATCGGAAATTCTGCACGGCTCTCGGAATATCCATCACTTTTGAAAGCCATAAGGGTTTTCCTTGGTCAATGGTCTCAGCAAGAGCAAACTCTTCCAAACGACGTTCAATTCCATCAGCAATTCGCAACATAATTGCACAACGTTCTTCAGGACTTGTTTTTGACCACAAAGTAAATGCAACACTCGCCGCTTGTACAGCGACTTCAATATCTGCAGAATCACTATCAGCTATCTGAGAATACACTATACCTGTTGCCGGTTCATAATTATCAAGAAAAAGTCCTTGAACAGACTCTATATACTCGCCATTTATAAAATTGAGGATTTTTTTCATAATTCGGATATTCGTTCAAAAGCCAATAATTATACTTTTGCAAAACTATGACTTTGATGGAAAAGTCTTTTCCGATACAGGGTAATTACTCTTCAAAACTCAGATAAATGCGTAGTTTCGCACCGAAAATTTTATTCAATGGAGCAAATATGTACGATTCGATGCAGCAGTTTTTAACCAATGAATTACAATCAATACGTGATAACGGGCTTTTTAAGAATGAGCGGATTATTACTTCTCCTCAAGGTGCGGAAATCTATATTGAAGGCAGAAGTACACCACTCTTAAACTTCTGTGCTAACAACTACTTGGGGCTATCCTCTCACCCTAAGGTTATCGAAGCCGCAAAACTTGCTCTTGACTCTCATGGGTATGGAATGTCGAGTGTTCGTTTTATATGCGGTACGCAGGATATTCATAAAAAATTGGAAAAAACGATTGCCGAGTTCTGTGGTACTGATGATACGATTCTCTATGCTGCCTGCTTCGATGCAAACGGTGGGGTTTTTGAACCGTTATTGAATGAAAATGATGCCATAATTTCCGATGAACTGAATCATGCGTCCATTATTGACGGTATTCGACTGTGTAAAGCAAAAAGATACCGCTACAAATCTTGTAATATGGAAGATTTAGAGCAGCAATTACAACAAGCGACAGCTGATGGTGCTCGTTTTAAAATGATTGCGACAGATGCTGTTTTTTCTATGGACGGCTCGATAGCCCCTTTAGACAAGATATGCGATTTGGCGGATAAATACAATGCGCTGGTTATGGTGGACGAATGTCATTCTATGGGCTTTATGGGCAAACAAGGTCGGGGGGTAATAGAACATTGTAATGTAATCGGCAGAGTTGATATAATAACCGGAACCTTGGGAAAAGCCCTTGGTGGCGGCATCGGCGGATTTACGACCGGAAGAAAAGAAATCATCGAATTACTTCGCCAAAGATCACGCCCATATTTATTCAGTAACTCACTGCCCCCTTCTGTTATTGGAGCATCACAAGCAATTTTTGAACTCTTATCGGAAACTACTGAACTAAGAGATCGTCTCGAAGAGAATACTGCATATTTCCGTACAAAAATGACAGAATTGGGGTTTGATATTCGTCCCGGTGTTCATCCCATAACACCAATTATGCTTTATGATGCAGTAATTGCTCAACAATTTGCCGAACAATTACTCGATGAGGGTATTTATGTTATCGGTTTCTTTTATCCGGTTGTCGCCAAGGGTCTAGCGCGTATTCGCGTACAGATTTCCGCAGGGCATACAAGAGAGCATATTGATAAAGCACTTGCAGGTTTTGAAAAAGTCGGAAAGAAATTAGGCGTACTCAAATAGTAAAATCAAAAGAAGGCAGTTTTCCACGAACTGCCTTCTTTATGATAACCAATACAATAAGAATATAATTCTCAGTAATAATACATTGCCCCTATCTCTGTATTATGAACTTCGCACTATGATCACCAATTCGCAATAGATAGAGACCATTTACTAAATTTTCCGTATTTAATTCATAATGTGACGATTCATTACGATTTTTAAGATTGTCAGAATAAATACGATTTCCTTGAATATCATAAACTTCGGCAATAGGATTTTCTATGTTTACCGTAGTTATAACAAGCGAATTCATTGTTTGGATATAGTCTATTGTTTTCATACCGAAGACCTTATATGTATCTTCATTGACCGACGAAGTTATAGAAAATGTTTTTATGCCTTCGGGATTGTAAACGATAAAATCTTTTCCTGTGTACATCCACACATTATTGGCTTTGTCTACAATCATCTCCTCAATATTTACATCTCCTAACAATGTAGTTTCTCTTTTGAAGTTCTTCCAATTTCCATTTTCATAAACAGATAATCCATAACTATACGCCACATATATTTCACCCCTATTACCAATTGCCATCGCCATTCTATAGACTTTATTATTTTTTATATGCATAAAAGGCAAATCGATTTTAGCCCATGTTTCGTTTTCAAAGTAATTGATTGATTTTTCTGTTAAACAATATAATCTATTGCCATATTTACACATTTTTTCCACGAATGTTGGAGAAGAAAGACTTTCGATTCTTTGACTGGTATTATCCTTCACTCTGTAGAAATCATTCATATCCTTAATCCACAATGAATTATCAGCAGTGACGAGTATTTCGTGAATAAGATCGAGCGAAATGTCTCCGGCATTTATCTCAACCCATTTATTATTAATAAATCTAGCTATGTAATTTCGCGAATGCGTAGAAGCTACACAATACACAATACCGTTTACATCAACTGTTAACCGTATTGATGCATCTTCATGATCTATATTAACCGGTAATTCTTCCGAATGAAAATACTGCCCATCGTATTGTACTATATGCTTACCCACTTCAAACCAAAGGTTTCCGGATGAATCATAAACAGCTTGGTGGTAAAATGGTTTGAATTTTCTGAATACTTTACTAATACCCGTTTTGAATTCAGACTTCAACTTCCAATCGAGTGAGTCGTATTCATACATTCTCAAGGTGCCATCGACCGTTAAACTTGGTAACTCAATTCTACCCATTAGATTTCTTATAAGTGAACTATACCACACTAAAGATTTAACTGATTTCCAGTATTCGAGCGGTAACACTTCTATTGTACATTCAGTCTTTTCTATAATTGCACCATTTCTGCCAATGATCTCGATGGTATTCGTACCAATGTCCTTATGTGATATAAGGAAACTACATTGAATGTTCGAATAAGGTGAGTTACTTATCGTTGAACTTAACTTTGCGGAGAATATTGACTTTGTTTCAAGAAATATTGTCGCAGAAAAGTTATTTAGTGGGGTAATGCTAATATCAAGTTCAATATTATCACCGACATAGTAAACCTGTTTTGACGGTGTGACCGAAAGACTGAAGTACTGAGCTTGTAGGCAGGATGTCATTATGCAGAACAAAAGAGTAACAAGAGTTTTCATATAAACCTCAACAAATGGATAAGTTTTCTGTAATGACTCTCTTTTGGCAAATGAGTCTCAAAAAAAGAAAAAATGTAACTGAAACAAGATTTCCGTCGCAAGGTTATTACTACAGAGAGCGGAAAAAAGAATGATTCAAAAGAACTCACATAAAACCGATACGCAATTGTATGCAATGTTAAGCGGTACAAATGCTGAAAAAGAAGCGGGCTTTACGGAGTTATACCAAAGGCATTCGCAAAGAATTTATCAGTACAGCCGACGAATTTGCGGTAATGATGAAATGGCAAGCGATGTTTTACAAGAAACTTTCTTACGATTTCTCAATATTTCGGTACAGCGTGCTGAAATGACCAATATACCGGCATTTTTGCTGCGAATTGCAAGAAATCTCTGTATTGATATGCGTAAGAAACAGAGTCATACTGTTTCTTCGGAATTCATAGAAATCCCTACTCACGATGTTCCTTTCGAATCGAAAGAATTGCGTCACTTATTAGTTGCCGCTTTGGATACCCTGCCGGAAGACCATAAAGAAGCGATTGTGCTTCAGGCATATAACGGCATGAGTTATCAGGAAATAAGCGATGCGACGAATGTACCTGTTAGTACTGTTCGTAATTGGATAGTAAGGGGAAAAAAGAAATTGAGAGAAATCCTCTCACCTTATATTAAAGAATTGGAGCATTAACATGTCAGCCGAAACTCAAGACTCAATGTCTGAACTTGTTTATCTTTTTGTAGATGGTGAAACTACTTCTGCTCAAGAAGAAATCCTGTTCAATAATTTGGCAGGCAATCCCGATTTGCAGCAGGAATTACAGGAGGCAATCCTTATACGTTCTACATTAGAGCAGGATTGTTCGGCTCTTGCCGTTCCACCTGAAACAACTGCTGCTATTTTCCACAAAGCGGGTTTTGCTTTACCTGGAGCTTCAGCAGGGTTATCAATCGGTACAATCTTCGGTTCAACAGTTGAATTACTGCGATCAATTGCACTTCCTATAGCTTTTTCAATCGGTGGTGCGGCGATTGCCACGGTTTACTTTTTGTCGCAGTCTCAAAATCCCGACGAAATGGAATCCTTAACAAAACGAAATTCAACTTTATCAAGTATTACAAACTCTTCGCAAATTCTTACAAGCAACGCTGATATTACAAATGTCTTAATAGAAGATGAAAGACCGAAGAGAGCGAAATCGTCAATCGCTGATAATTTCTCCGTGAACAAATTACAGACAGAGTCTCATAATGACTTCGACCATGTTGTTGCCCAAGATATCACTGTAAATGAACCTGAGACAGTAAGCACCGAGGAAAAGACACAAACAATTTCTTCAATCAGTAATTCGCCGTATAAAAATGTGAATTTTAATACCAAAATTCATGATAATTCTCCAGTCTCTCATGCTATACCTACACAAAGTTTAATATCTAAAGATAAGTTTTTAGATATGGCGGAAAAACAACCTATTACGCTCTCATTACGCGGTTTAATGAATATGTCAACTTTACCTTCTTTTGGTAAGAGTACAACAAATGAAGAATTCACGGATTTAGCCGTTTCGTTAGGGTATGCGTTATCGGACAATATTACTATCGGAATTGAAGGAGGACGTCAGAGTTTACGTTATTATACATTCGAGAATGGCAAGAATGAAAATGCTACGCTTAACTCGACAATTACTTGGGCTGGTGCTTATTATCGTCAAGTGTTTCCAAGTTTGTCGGTTTCGCAAATTTCACCATTCGGGCAAGTAACTCTCGGGGGTACATTTTCCGGTCCTTCGGGAAGGTTTCTAACAGGTTTACGTTGGCAGCCGGATAGTCGTGTTTCCCTTTCTGCCGGAGTTGAAGGTAGTGCTTTTTTGTATCAAAACTCCTCACAATGGTACAGTTTACGTTCGCTTGGATTGATGTATCAGATAGATGTTAACTTTTAATTGAAATTTTTACTTACAATTTTTTAATAGGTTTAATTATATGAAAAAGAATTTTTTTCTACTCGCATTAACATTAATGCTTGGTTTTGCAGTTCAGTCATGTCGTGAAACGGGTGTTAATCCTTGGGAAAAACCCAAAGACGAAGATCCGAAAGAAGATCCCAATAATTTATCGATGGAGAAACTCGTCGGCACAGCTTGGCGCTTAACCTTCATTGAAAAAAATGATAAAGTAAATGTTATACCCGTACCACAAGATGAGAATATAATGTTTACATTCCTTTCTCCTAATACTATTAGCGGACAAGCAATATGTAATTCTTTCGGTGGTAAAATTAAAACTGGAGGAAACGGATATATAAACTTTTATGAACTTTTTTCTACAGAAGCATATTGCGGTGATGAAAAAATGGACAGAGAGTTTATGTTAGGTATGAGTAATGCTAATTCTTATAATGCTACCGAAAAAGAATTACGTATAAACTATACGCATGAAGTTCCCGGTTTAGGTATTTGTACTCTTGTTTTTTCACGTACCAACGGTGAACAGAATCATGACACTGAATTACGCGTAAAACAATTGGAAGGTCATACTTTTACGCTCCATTCATTTGTGAATGCAGACAATGAAGAAATTTTACCGGGTTCGGATGAGTGTACAATCATATTCATGCCTAATGCACTTGGACAGGGTCAAGGTTATGTTAATTTCCGTGCAGTCTGCAATAAAGGTTATGCCGATTTAACCTTTAGTAAAGACTATCAAGAAATGAATTTATCGAATATTAGTGTAAGCAAAGAGTTTTGTGAAAATCAGAATACAGCCGATCGTTTTGTCGAATTTTTACGAAACACCGGTAATTTCGAATACAGCGATTATGGGACAACACTTACTATATGGAGTTCATTAACCACATTTGCAGAATCGAAAATGGTTTTGAAAATACCACAAGACCCTATTGTTACGGACTTCATCGAAATTCTTCAAACTCCTGCGACCGGTGTTCCTACCAGCACCTATCCGATGTTGTATATAAGTAAACTCATGTACGATGGTACTTATATCAACATTGATTATAAATACGGAGGAAAAACAGAGGATTATAGAATATCAGCATATTCGAATTTTGAGCTTACCTTGTCCGATCCTCCTGTCGTTATTATTGACATAGTAGCCGATGGTTCACCTAACCCGATTAGTAGTTTAACTGAAGGTCGAGTCAATATTTCGACATCCGAAATTCGTAAACGCGTTTTGAATGCAAGTCCACAAAAAGTAAAAATGAAAGCTCTCATACGCTTCGAAGGTAAGTCAATGGGTGAATTGGATATAGCAATCTAAATACTCTTAATGACTTTAGAGTGAAGTTTTTCCTTTAGCTTAGTTAGTGATATAAGTTTCTTTTTATGTACCGAATGTTTTTTTAAGGTATAGTGACAGAGTATTGTCCTAAAAAGGCAATTTGAATTATGCATTAAGTTACTCAAGTACATGTTAATCTCTTGTAAGTATGATCAATCTATCATAAGTAGGAAGACAGATTTACCAACGCAACACATTATCAAATCGATATATAGGTTGCAACCGAAAACTTATGGTTCCGTTGGTATAAGTAAAGAAAAATGTTTTACCGGAATACTGCAGATACTGAAGCATTGTCTTGAATCTGATTGACTTCTTAGATAAGTATTGAGTTAATTATTAATTTCGTTCAACAAATTTTAGGATCACCAAAATGAAAAGAAAACTGTTATTTTTAGTATTCGCTTTAGTCATTGGCACTGCGATTCAATCTTGCCGCGAATCTGGGCTCAATCCTTGGGAAAAGCCTATAGATGAAGTCCCTCTCGATGAAGGTAATAATCTTCCGGTGGAAAAACTCGTCGGTACCGTTTGGCGTTTAACGCTTATTGAGAAAAAAGATAAGGGCGAGGTTCTAACTGTACCCCAGGATGACATCATTACTCTCGGTTTTGCATCCGATACTAAAGTTTCCGGTCAAGCAATATGTAATAACTTTGGCGCGATTGTAAAATCTGAAAAAGTCGGCTATATTAGCTTTTCCGACCTTATAGTAAGCGATGCTTTTTGTGGCGGTGGAAAATTAGACGTTGAGTTTATTGCAGGCATTCGAAACGCTGTTAGTTATAATGCCTCAGAAAAAGAATTGCGTATTAACTATACACCGGAAGCACCCGGATCAGGAAATTGTACATTAGTATTCATGCGCGCAAACAACTCCAATGAAGGTGAATATGAATATCGTGCAAAACTGATTGAACAACATACATATACTTTGTATGCCTTCGAGAATGGTGATGCAATTGAATTGTTACCCGGTTCTGAAAAATGTACTATCAAGTTTAACCCAAGTAAGAATACTGCCAATATTACAGCAATTTGCAATAGTGGAGAAGTCGGTTTCTTTCTCAATAAAGATGCAACGGAAATGTATCTCACTAATGTAAATACCGTATTCAAAACTCCATGTGAAAATCAAAATACTGCTGATGCCTTTTTACAATTCTTTCAGCATGCAGGTAAATTTGAATATAGTGATTATGGCTCTAAACTTACAATATGGAGTTCCTTACCCACTTTAAGTGCAAGGAAAATCATTTTGAAGGTGAACCCGACAATATTACTTGATATTCCGTTACAAGAAACACCTTCTACGGGTGTACCTGCCGATACATACCCTATCACAACGATTACGGATTTAAAATTCGATGAGAATTTGGGCAATGGAAGAATTCTTTTGAAATATACTTATAATGGTCAAACCGACGATTTTTATATCAGTGCATATTCTAAATTTGAATTTGATGTGACAGACCCGGCAACAATTATTATTGATTTAGTTGGTAATGGTTCGCCGAATACAAGCAGTATTATAAGTCAAGGAGAAGTTGCTATTTCATTAGATCAATTGCGTGCAAGGGTTACAACTTCAGGCTCTCAGTTAACTGCAATGAAAGCAATAGTTCGTTATCAAGGACAAGAACTTGCTGAACTTAAGTTAAAGCTCTAATTAAGTTTTTAATATTGGACTTCCGAGGGATAACGCTATTACGTTATCCCTTTTTTATTTTCGACAAAATTCCATTGCCGAAAGAAAATCATCAGGTAATACAGAATCGAATGTCATTTTGCTTTCATTATCGGGGTGGGAAAAACCCAATGTTTTAGCATGTAATGCCTGACGCGTAATTATCTGTAAAAGTTTTTCCGCTTTACTTTTTAGTGCATTTGTTTTTATTCCTGAATAAGCAATTACCCCTCCGCCATATGCTGCATCGCTAATTAACGGATGACCGATTGAAGAACAATGCACCCTAATTTGATGTGTTCTCCCAGTCCATAATTTAAGTCGTAATAACGTTGCAAAATCAAAACGCTCTAGAACAGTATAGGTTGTGTGTGCGGATTTACCTATATCTTTTTCCGTCGCTATAAAAACTTTCCTATCCCTATGCGAACGTATTATATTCGTCTTTACTTCTCCTTTATCTTCCTTTACGATACCCCACACAAGAGCATAATATTCTCTTTCTGCCGTTCTGTCACGAAACTGTTTAGCCAAGTATGATAATGCCGCAACATCTTTTGCAACAACTAATAATCCGCTTGTATCTTTGTCAATTCTATGGACTATACCCGGACGTATAGAGTCAGTTTGAAATCCAATTGATAAATCCTCATCCTCATTGTTTTCATCCTGATGTTCATCCAATTCCAAAGGAATGTTTTCACGAATACCAAGATGATATAAAAGAGCATTTACCAATGTTCCGTATCTATTACCAAAGCCCGGGTGTACAACCATTCCGGCAGGTTTGTTAATAACAATCACTCTCTCATCTTCGTGCGCTATATTCAGAGGAATTTCTTCAGGTACAAGAACAATCGGTGGTGGTTTTAGTATCGTACATTCAATACAATCACCCGGTAATATTTTTCGTGAATTTTTTACGCTTTTGCCATTTACCAAAACAACACCTGCATCAATGGCTTCTTGTACTTTATTTCTTGTAGCATGTGGAATCACCCTTGTAAGGTACACATCAATTCGCTCTATACCTTGTCCGGGTGGAATGGTAAAGTTAAATACATGTTCTATATGTCTCGGATAATTGTCTTTTTCCATTCTTTTTCATGCTTCCATAATAATTAATCATTGCGTAATCGTATATTTTATACAAAAAAAGCGCAATAAATGCGCTTTTTTTCACGATACAAAATACATCTTATCCGTTATATATCTCGTCTTTATTTTTCGATGATTCATCTTCCGAATCTTCTTGAATTGTTTCTACATTTTGCGAATCATGTTTACTCATCTCGATACCATTACTTTTTATTTCAGAGAGAGATGGTAGATATTTATTCACTACTAATAATAGTACCATTCCGCAACTGACGCATGAATCCGCAATATTGAAAACAGGCCAATGTGTATAAGTAGCCCCGAACCAATTTATATCAGGAATATCCACCTGAATAAAATCAACCACATAACCGAAGAATAAACTTTGCTCACCATATAATACGCCGTAAAAACAACGGTCAATAAAATTTCCCAATGCTCCGGCAATCAATAATGTAATACCTATTTTAACGGAAGTTTTAAAGTTTCCCAATTTAGATAAATACCACAAAAGCGCACTTCCGGCGATTAAGGAAAACAATGTGAGAAATATTTTTCCGAAGCCGAATTGTATTCCGAAAGCCATACCCGGATTTTCTACGAATGTAATTCGTACAGTATCGCCAATAAAAGGAAACGATTGCCCCAGCCACATTCCTTCATGCTGAAAACCAAAAAGATTAAATCCTTTTACAAGAATTTTTGTTAACTGGTCAGCAGAAATTAAAAAAGCCGCCACAACAAAATAGATTGTCATGGAGGGTGCAGCTACTTTATGCACCGACTTTTCTTGTGAATCAACGACCGACGATTCTATCAATTCCATCCTCCGGACAACGTTTATGTATTTTATAAGATGCCGATTGAGTAGTAATCGGTACGGCAAGTAAACGTTCCTTTGCAATCAATATTCCGCACTCTTTACATATTCCGTATGTTTTGTTATTGATACGCTCTATAGCATCATCCAATTTTTGTAGATAATCATTTACGCGATTAATTTGTTGATACGTTTTTTCTTTTTCGATTTGCTCCGAACCTTGCTCACCCATGTGCATAGAATATACCATACTGTCTTCCGCACGGTCTGCACTTGTCAGGTCTTCTAAACGATCTTTGAGCATTCGTAATTCATCAATAGAGTTTGTGCGTTCACGTATAATTATCGCACGGAATTGTTCAAGTTCTTCATCAGAATATCGTACCGTAATATAGGTTTTGGGTCCTTTTTCGTTCATGAGTTCTTCATCACGACTCACAGTATTACTCATGGTTTCTCCGTTGTAAAAAATATATTTATTAATTAAGAATTGTCAATTGTAAGCTTAACATGACATCATCTATCTCCATAGAAATAGCATTATCATTCATATCATTCATTCTTGTAATCTCTACGGCTAAAGTTTCCGAACAAATGTAGTTATTCGATTTTTCTATAATATTCCATACGGAATCAGCACATTCCAGACGAATTACTATTCGATCAGTAATACTGAACCCCGACTGTTTACGCGCATTTTGAATTTTGCTGACAAATTCGCGTGCAAATCCTTCGGCAATGAGCTCTTCATCAAGCTCCGTATCGAGCGCAACAGTTACACTACCTTGCGATGCAACGAGCCAACCCTCAATATCTTCACTCACTATTTCCACGTCATCCGGGGCAATTTCCACTTCGATATTATTGACACTGAGTAGAATATTTTCTCCTTGTAAAAGCGACTTCAGTTGTGCCTTTTGTATTGTTCTTATTTCATTGGCAATAGTTTGTGTTTCTTTACCGAATTTTTTGCCCAATGTTTTGAAGTTCGGCTTAACACTTCTCTGAACGATACCGCTATCGTCCGAGATATATTCAATCATTTTGACATTTAATTCTTCAAGAATAATATCGGAAACTAATTGTATATCTCTTCTTTGTTGCGGATTCAATACCGGAACTAAAATTCTGCGAAGAGGTTGGCGAGTTTTGATTTTCGCCTTCTCGCGTAATGAACGAGCGAGAAAAACAATCGTTTGTGCATGCGACATTCTTCTTTCCAGATCATTATCAATAGCTGATGTATTGACATTCGGCATATCACATAAATGTACGGACTCCGGCATATTTTCCGAGCGTAAATTGCGATACAACTCTTCAGAAAGGAAAGGAATTGTCGGAGCTGCCATATAACAAAGATTTAAGAGAATTTCTCTTAAAGTTTGATATGCAGCAGTTTTATCCATATCCTTTTCGCCCTTCCAGAACCTGCGTCTATTACGACGTACATACCAATTCGATACTTCATCGCGGATATAATCTTGTATCATTCTCGTAGCACGGAAAACATCGAATTCTTCTACAAGGTCCCGATAGTCTTTAACCAAGGAATTAAGTTTGGAAATTATCCAACGGTCAATTTCCGGTCTTTTTTCCAGATCAATAATATCTTCTTCACCTGTAAAGCCATCAATATTCGCATAGAGTGCAAAGAAATTATAAGACTGTGTAAATGTTCTGAAAAAATCGGATATAACCGTTGTTTTCAAATCTTCAATATTAAAAAGAGTCGGTCTCCATGGCGGATTATTCGTCATAAAATACCAACGCGCCGCATCTGCTCCGTAATTATCCATCAAATCAAAAGGATTTACGGTATTTCCTTTCGATTTAGACATTTTCTGACCGTTTTTATCTAATATCAGCTCATTAACAATAATTCCCTTGTAAGCGGGCTTATTGAAAATTGCCGAGGCAATATTATGCAGTGTATAAAACCAACCTCTTGTCTGGTCAATGCCTTCAGCAATAAAGTCGGCAGGAAAACTTTTTTCAAAAATTTCTTTGTTCTCAAAAGGATAGTGCATTTGGGCAAAAGGTACACATCCCGAATCAAACCAAACATCCACAACTTCCTGCACACGCCTATACGTTTTTCCATTTTTTCTAAAAACAATTCTATCAACAAATGGACGATGCAAATCAATCTCTTCACCACTCTCATTTACCGGAACAAAAACGCCCTCGCGAACTTCATATTCACCCTCCATAAGTTCTTGTATTGAACCTACAGCAAACATATCTTTCCCGTCCTCGCTTACCCATATAGGTAATGGCGTTCCCCAATATCTGTCACGTGAAAGAGACCATTCTTTTACCTCATCTAACCAATTTCCGAATCGCCCTGTGCCTATTTCGGGCGGTTGCCATGTTATGGTCTTATTCAGTGCAATCATATCATCGCGATACTCAGGCGATTTTATAAACCATGAATCTCGCGCATAATACATTATAGGATTATCAGTTCTCCAGCAATGCGGATAGCTATGTACATAATCGAAGGAGTTTCTGTAAATCTTATTATTCTGCTTTAAGGTGCGAACTAAGTCCCTATCAGCACCCTGTTCTTCCCTATCGGCATACTTGAAATTTTTAATCGCTCTGCCTGCAAATTCACCGACTTCATCGGTAAAATGTCCATTCGGCGTTACAGGTTGCAACATTGGCAATTTGTACTTTTTAGCCATTTCAAAGTCATCAACACCAAAAGCCGGAGCAATATGGACAACACCTGTACCATCACCCGTCGAAACGAAATCTCCAGCAAGTATCTTTAAAGCATTCGGATACTTTTCAGCATCAATAGGGCAATATTCCCAAATCTTCTCATAAGAACTACCTAACAATTCCTTACCTGAAAAAGTAGCTAATACGCTATATTCACCATCAAGAACTGATAAACGCGACTCGGCGAGAACGCAACGAAACGGCACTTTTTCACCATTTATTTCACGTATATTTTCAACCAAAACATACGGTATATTTTCACCAACGGCTAATGCAACATTTGCAAACAAAGTCCATGGGGTAGTTGTCCACACTAAAATATGGGCATTCTGAACATCTCGAACAGGCGATTCAAGAATACGTAATTGCAAGTACGTATTTGCATCTTTAACTTCTTTATAGTTCTGCGATAATTCATGAGAAGATAAAGGGGTTTCAATAGTAGGACTTTGAGGTATTACTTTATAGCCCTTGTATATTAACCCTTTGTTAAAATATTGAGAAAGAGCCCACCAAACAGATTCTATATAGTCATTGGTACATGTTATATATGCCGAATCAAGATCAACCCAATATCCCATTCTATCGGTAAAGGTTCTCCAGCCGGAACTTGCTTCAATATTGGAGTAAACAAATTCCTTACATGCTTTATTGAATTTACTGATACCCATTACTTCGATATCGGATTTTTGTTTTAATCCTAATCTTTTCTCCATTTCTATTTCCACAGGTAAGCCATGGGTATCCCAACCTGCTTGTCGCCGTACATAGTGACCTGTCATCGTCTTATAACGACAAATCATGTCTTTTAAGGCACGAGCCATCAAGTGATGAACCCCGGGATTGCCATTTACTGTCGGCGGTCCTTCATAGAATGAAAACCAAGGAGCATTCTCTCTATTTTCCAAAGATTTATGGAATATGTCATTATCCTGCCAGAAGGTAAGTATTTCTTTTTCAAGGGCTGGATAATCAATCCTATCGGCGAACTGTTTGTACATGTAAAAATTGAGTGATTGTCAGGAAAAGACACAAAAATAGCCGTTTTTCAGATAACATTTATGCTATGATGTTGTCGTAAGCATTTATTCTATGCCTCTTTGGGTTGAACAAAGGGCAATCGGATGGTGAATACAGTTCCTTTGCCGAAATCGCTCTCGACGGAAATCTCACCATTATGAGCTTCGACTATCCACTCAACAATGGCAAGACCCAAACCTGTACCTTCTACTTCTCTGGAGCGCGCCTGATCTACACGGTAGAATCTTTCAAAGATATGTTCTAAACTTTCTTTTGGAATTCCTACACCGGTATCGCTTACTCTAATGGTAGCGTATCCATCCTCGCCTTGCATCCTAACAAGAACTGACCCCTTGGGTTTATTGTACTTAATAGAATTATCAATAATATTTATCAGAAGTTGATGAATACGAACATCATCAGCATAAATCGTGATATTGTCCTCTACTATACTATCTAGTTTAATCCCTTTTTCTTCAGCCAGAATCTGCATATCCTCAGCAATATCATTAATTGTAGCACTGAGGTTAACCGGTAAAAAGTTAATTTTCACCTGCCCGGTTTCAGCTCTCGAAATATCCAGTAAACTCTGAACAACTTTCGATAATCGTGTCACCTCCTCCAATGCACTCGTAATCGTATCAATGTATTGTCCTGCTGATTTTGGACTGCGTAGAGCCAATTCCATCTCGCCCATTAAAATGGCAAGAGGAGTACGAAGTTCATGCGAAACGTCGGATGTAAAGCGTCGTATCTGCTCGAACGAATCCTGCAAACGTTCAATCATTTCATTAAGCGTTGCCGTCAATCTCGCTATTTCATCATTCGAAGAAGGCATCGGCAGACGGTGGCTAAGGTTGTGTGCTGTGATATCATGTGCAGCAGTAATAATTTTATCGACCGGTTTTAATGAAAACCGAGCCAATAACCATCCGCCTAACATGGAAAGTAATATTACAACAGGGAAAGCAATGGTATAAGCTGCAAACAACTCTCTTAATGTTTGTTGTATCTCCTCTTCCGGATAGGCAACAGAGATTTGTGCCAATGATGACAGATGGTTGGCTACTCTTAATCTACCGCCGCGCTCACCGACC
>JALHLL010000039.1 GCA_022844575.1 bacterium | reverse complement strand
TCAGCACAACCAATAACATGGACATACCGTCCATACCTATTCTAAAACCTGCATCTATACTATGTATCCAAGGTATATCCATTACAAATTGAAAACCGGAATTTCCTGAATCGAATTGCAAGAATAAGAAAATGGATACTAAAAATGTACAAAGTGAAATTATCAATGAAAAACGCTCTATCGCCTTTGTATATTGCTTACCGATAAACATAACACCGGCAGCACCGATAAGCGGTAAAAATAATGTCGTAAGAAGTAATCCCATATACTATTTAAGTGAGTTTTTTCAATGAAATCGTTTTTCCTTAACCAAAAACCATATATCCGACAATAAGAATAATACCAACAAGCATAAGTACCGCATAGTTTTGCGCTACACCGCTTTGCATTTTACGTACTATCTCACTAAAATCTCCGGTTGCTTTTGCAGTACCGTTAATAATACCATCAATTATCTTAACATCAAATATTTTCCACAAAAACTTATCTGACATCTCACGTATCGGTGTAGCTAACATTGCTTGGTAGATTTCATCAACATACCATTTATTCCATAATATCTTGTACATACCTGACATTTTCGCTGCAAGTTCCACAGGTTTTTTGGAATCGGAATAATATAATTTATATGCTATAAAAATTCCGATTGAAGCGATAACGGTTGAGCCTACCATAAGACCATACTCAATGGCATGAACTTCATGATGTGCTGCATGCCCTAAAATTCTATCTGCATTTGCAAAAATCGGTTCAAGCCAATGCTCCAAAAGATTTGCTGCACCGAAAAAATGACCTAATGCATACGGTATTCCTAAAAACCCACCTACTATTGATAACACAGCTAAAACCATTAAAGGAAAAGTCATTGAAAACGGCGATTCATGGGGGTGAACATGATGATGATCGAAACGTTCTTTTCCATGAAATGTAAGATACATCATACGGAACATATAAAATGCAGTACAGAAAGCGGCTAAAGCACCGACAGCCCACAGAACAGGACTTCCATTATCAAAAGCTTTCCAAAGAATTTCATCTTTCGAGAAAAAGCCGCTTAAAGGAGGAATCCCTGCTATTGCTACCGTGCCTATCAGAAATGTTTTATAAGTGATGGGCATATACTTTTTCAGATTACCCATTTTCTGAATATCTTGCTCCTCGTGCATGCCGTGAATTACAGAACCGGAACCGAGGAATAATAATGCTTTGAAGAAGGCATGAGTCATAACATGGAAAACAGCTGCCCACCATGCACCAACACCAAGAGCAACGAACATAAAACCGAGTTGACTCACAGTAGAGTATGCCAATACTTTTTTAATATCGTTCTGAACAATACCAACAGTTGCTGCTATAAGGGCTGTTGTTATACCTATACCCGTAACAATTGCCATAGTTTCATGCGATAGAGCAAAAAGCGTAGCATTACGTGCAATTAAAAATATACCCGCAGTAACCATAGTCGCGGCATGAATAAGTGCCGAAACCGGTGTCGGACCCGCCATAGCATCCGGTAACCAAACACCAAGAGGAATTTGTGCCGATTTACCCGTACATCCCAAAAACAATAATAAGGTTATGGCTGTAATAACAGCCCCACCTATAGGCATAGTCGCCGCTTGCTGGTTAACAGTGTTATATTCCAATGACCCAAATGTTTGATAAATAAGAAACATTGCAATCAATACACCAAAGTCGCCTATTCTATTTACGATAAATGCTTTCTTCGCAGCATCTCCCGTCCAGACTATATTGGAACCCTCAAATTTTCTGTCATACCAAAAACCTATAAGCAGATATGAACATAAGCCAACACCTTCCCAACCCAAAAAGGTAAGAAGAAAGTTATCTGCAAGTACAAGGTTCAACATCATGAAAATAAACAGGTTAAGATATGCAAAGAAACGAGGGAATCCCTTATCGCCGTGCATATATCCTGTCGAATATATATGTATAAGAGTACCTATGCCTGTTATAATTAAGGTATAGATTATCGATAATTGGTCAACTTGATATGCAATATTGATATTAAGCGAGCCTGTTTGAATCCATGAAAAAACAGTCACTATATGCGACCGTTGTTCGGCACTTTCGCCAAGAAGTTGAACAAAAGCCGCACAAGCCACCAAAAACGATAAACCGATAGCGGATGAGGCAATCGTTCCTATCAGACTCTCAGATTTAAGATATTTTTTACCGAATAAACCGACTATCAGAAAACCGATAAGCGGAAAAAGAGGAACTAAGTAAATGTATTGTATCATAGTCGCCAAGCGAATGAATAATCAATGTACACTAAAAAAACTGTTAAACCATTTCTACCATGTATTCTTCAACTTCAAGTCGAATATCCTTAAAGCGTATTCGCATTGTTTCATCGATGATAAGAATCGAATTACGCTCCGCTTTCATCCAATCCGGTCTTCGTGCCGTAAAGGGTTCAGATGCCAAAACTATACAATTCGGTGCGGAATTCGATTGTACCATATAACATGAATCACCATCGCAACGGTACTCTTTGCCAAACATATAGTATAATGTGGCAGGTTGTACATGCGGATTGGTGGTATAGCGAATCGCAACTACACTTGTTCCGTTCGTTAAGCAAAAATTCAAATAAGAATGTGACTTAACATTACATTGTAATAATAAATCACTGAAATCACGTAATGCTTGCTCCATTGCATATACCATCTCATCACATGAAACTTCACCGAAGGGATCACTTATATGGTTAAGTATCAACCCGAAGAAATGTTCACTATCCGTTGAACCGAGAATCGCATCATAAGCGGTATCATTAAGGTTACGAAGCAAACTACGTCTTATATCCTTAAATCCGCCAATCATCCCATTGTGCATAAACATAAGTTTACCACACTCGAAAGGATGTGAATTGTATTCTTCTATAATAGAACCCGGAGAAGCAGCCCTTACATGGGCAAAAATGAGAGGAGAATATACTTTTTTAGCAAGTTTTTTTAAGTTTTGGTCAGCCCAAGCCGGCTTTATACTTCTGAATATGCACGGCTCATTATCAATTTCGGGAACATACCAGCCGATACCGAAACCATCACCATTCACAGCTATTGACATCTCGCCGGCATTCATACTCTGTGCCCCTATAATGGAATGCTTTGGTTTATAAAGCAAATCATCAGCAAGTATCGGCGTTCCTATGTATGCAACAAATCGGCACATTTGGTTATTTCGTTCAATAGTTTGCGAAAAATACGAAATCTCGGTTTTTCAATCGTTCGATTTCTTCCCCTTAATCACTCGATTGTGCCATGCGCACACTTGGTTTTATGTGTTTCTTTCAAACTAACCGTAATGATTACAGCAATTTCAACAAGAACAATATATCCATCAAAAGAAAAGCCGCCAAATTATATGGCGGCTATAAAAAGTTATTTGTGGATTTATGCCGAAGTTTTTTCGGTGCAAAACGATTCATATACGCCGTCAAGTAATAGATTAAAGGCGTCAGCAGCTTCACGCGCCGCGTCCAAAGCAACTTGTTTTTGTTCATCTGTCGAACACATTTTCACAAGTGCTTCTCTTGTTACTTTACTATGAATCTCATCAGCTGTTTCATGTACGGAAAAGAAAATGGTTGCATCTTCTACGTCAAGATTATACCATTCTTTCAAACCTTTTATTTTAGTTGTGCTTATTTCCGGAATTTGAGACTCATAAGCGTATAATGCTGCCAAACCTTCTGCCGGGTTTTTACGTGAGGAGAGATCTTTCAGAATTCTGACCGATTCTTTTGTATGTGGTAAAAACTTACGGTTTAACATTTCTTGCTCATCAACTCCGAGAGCCGAACCGAATCTACGCCATAAAGCGGGATGATTACCCGGACCATGTTCTTCTTCAATAAGATTTTCAAGAAGCATTTGTCTTACTTCAAAATCATCACAATTAGCATGAGTTGCACTCACGTAGGTCGGGAAATTATGCACTTGATGATAGTATTCCAAGGCATACTCGCGTAACATGTCTTTCGACAACGTTCCTTCGTTCCACATAATATAGAATGGGTGTTGTAACATGTGGCGTTCATGAACAATGGCATCAAGTTTTTCAAGAAACTCTTGTGAAGTCATAACACTTCTCCTACGGTTGAATTAATGACACATAATAAATCTGTGCAAAAATAGCGTAATTGATGAAATTAAGGAAGAAGAAAGCTATCAAAATGCGTATATCGCATATAAGTTCATTATTAAAGTTTGTTTAAGTTTTTGTAAGATATACATGTTACGTACAAAGCTCTACAATGAATAGGTAGAACGATTCGCCAACTTCCCCTCCCCGACCGATTTTCATGGTAAGCATTGCTCTCCATTCAGCTCCCTTAGGTGTACAAGATTTATACACACATCTTCATCAGGCACTATACTGACACACTGTTGTCATACTGCCAATTTAGTTTTGAAATGTCTTCAGTGCGCAATGAAGATGTATCTATCAAATCTTATAAAAGGAAAAACTTTATGAAAAATGCGTTAAACTGGTTTGAAATTCCGACAGAGGATTTTGACAGAGCAGTCAAATTTTACAATTCACTGTATGATACTACACTTACCATCTCCGATATGGAGGAGGGTATCATGCAAATGGCAATTTTGCCACATGAATATGAAGGCGGTGTCGGTGGGGCTATTATTAAATCAGAAGGGTATTTGCCATCAACTAATGGTACTCTCATCTATCTTAATGCCGGTGCTGATGTAAGCCCAATGCTCGAAAGAGCTGTAAAAGCGGGTGGTTCGGTTGTAATGCCGAAGATGGAATTACCGAGAGACTTGGGTCACATAGCCATTTTTACGGATTCTGAAGGTAATAAAATCGGCTTGCATGCCTTTAAACAAATGTAATTTACATCGCGCTCTTTGCCTTTATAATGGATATACAAAGAGCGCATTTTTTTTATAGTTTGCACTGCTTTCTTCCATAGGTTTTCTTCCGTTTCTTGTTTCTCTCGTATTTTTGCTGACATTGTTAATCGTATAGCAGGGCAAACGTATGTACAGCATTCCACATCTTGTTCTACCACAGATTCCTAATCTTCATAAAATAGATGTTTATACTGCAAATGGCGGCTATGATGCATACCGCCAAGTTGTAAAAATGACATCAGATGAAGTAATTAACGAAGTCAAAAAATCGGGGCTTCGCGGGAGGGGCGGTGCATGCTTTTCAACCGGGCTGAAATGGAGTTTCATGCCGAAAGGTAATGATAAACCGAAGTACTTAGCAATTAACGGTGATGAATCGGAACCCGGTTCTTTCAAAGACCGTCAAATATTCGAGTATAACCCTCATCAACTTATCGAAGGTATTATGATTGCGGGCTATGCTATGGGTATTTGCAAAGCATATATTTACATCCGCGGCGAATATCATAAATGGGTTGATATGATGGAAGCAGCCGTACAAGAAGCATATGCAAAAGGAATGATCGGCGAAAGGATGAAACAAACTTTCGGAAACGACTATTCCTTAGATATTTATGTGCACAAAGGCGCAGGTGCATATATATGCGGCGAAGAAACCTCGCTTATGAACTCTCTGGAAGGCGATAGGGCTTATCCCCGATTCAAACCACCGTTTCCTGCCCAAAAAGGGTTATGGGGTATGCCGACAACTATTAATAATGTTGAAACTTTGGCAACAGTTCCCCCTATTATAAAAATCGGTGCGGAGGCATATTCCAAAATTGGTGCGGAAAAGCACCCCGGCACTATACTTTACGGCATCAGCGGACATGTAAATAAACCCGGCGTTTATGAATTACCGACAGGTACTCTGTTAACGGAAATCATATACGATATTTGCGGCGGTGTACCGGGCAATAAAAAAATTAAGGCGATTATTCCCGGCGGTAGTTCAATGCCTCCGCTAAGGGGAGATAGTATAGAAGGTGTACGCATGGATAATGAGTCGTTAAGAATACACGGTTCATATATCGGCACAGCGGGTATTATGGTTATGGATGAAGATACCGATTTGGTAAAAATGCTTTTAAGAATAACCCGTTTTTATCATCATGAATCATGCGGACAATGTACCCCATGCCGAGAAGGTTGCGGATGGATGGAAAAAATACTTCACCGTCTTGACCATGGCGATGCGACAATGAAAGACATTGATTTACTCTATTCAGTAGCCGGAAATATTGAAGGCAATACGATCTGTGCTTTAGGTGATGCAGCTGCATGGCCTGTTCGCGGATTCATAAAACTTTTCCGTGCTGAATTTGAGAAAAAAGTTAAGCCGAGCCGCGAGTTTCTTTCGATGAATGTTGTACATGGAAGAAAAAATACTGTTGAGGATTTGGTTGTTCTCAACTAATTACTCATAAGTTTCACTTTTTTCAAAACCTGATGATTTTTTCATCAGGTTTTTCTTTTTAGAATATGAATATTGGAATTTTCGGCGGTACATTCAATCCTCTTCATAATGTGCATTGTCATATTATTGAAAAATTTATCGAACAATATGCTCCTGCAATAGTTCACATTATCCCCTGCTCACTCTCACCTTTCAAAAGCAAGGAATTATTAATTGATGATAAGAACAGATTGGAAATGCTTACTCTTGTTTTCCGTTCTCCTGATATTGTGATTGACGACAGAGAGATACGTCGTGGCGGTGTTTCTTATACTATCGAAACGATAAGGGAATTAAAAGACATATACACCGACGATACTTTATATCTGATTATCGGCGGCGATCAAGCAAAAAGGTTTTCAGAATGGAAAGATTATACTCAGATTCTGAACTACGCCGAAATTCTCATCGCTGAAAGGTATGGCTTTGGCGGTTTTGAAACAATAAAACAACTATTTCCGGAATCAAATTCTATAAAAAGTTTAAGTGTTGAGGTCTCTGATTTGTCTTCAAGCATGATTAGAAGCCGAGTTCAACATAATGAAACTATAGATGCTTTTGTGCCAAAACAAATCGCTGATTACATACAAGAACATTCTCTTTATAAGCTATATACCTAACTGAATGTTAAGGCAAATTTTGAGCCGGGCGAATAATGAAAAAGAATTAAGTTGGAAAGCTCAAAAACAGTCTGCAATTTTGTAAGAATACACTTGTAAAATTAGCAGAAGGTTCAATCCTTGGACTCCCACAGTAGTAGTTCAACGTCAACTTCGATACAATCTGAAAAACGTTTATATGCGCTTGACTTAGCACGATTTATCGCCATGATAATGATGATGCAGGGTCATACTTTGGATACTCTCGTTTCGCCTTCCATACTTGATGTCAATATCTTTCCTTGGAATATTTGGACTTATGTACGTGGACTGACTGCACCGATATTTTTAATGGTTTCGGGAGCCGTACACGTTTTTGTATTAAAAAGAAACTCGGATGGTACTTTAAAGCGAACAACAAAACAAAGACGGTTGAGTTGGGCTTTAACGATTCTCGGGCTCGGATATCTTATGATGTTTCCGGCTAGCAGAATAGTTGATTTGCCATTTGTTACACAACAAGCATGGCATTATGTTTTGCAAGTTAACATTCTTCAGTTAACGGGAGTTTCTCTTTTACTTCTTTTATTCTCTGCGTTTTTCACGCGATCGAATAGAACACTTGGCACAACATCCGCTATTATCGCAATGGGAACTATTGTTGTATCACCAATTGTTCATGCTTTCCCATTACATAATTATTTACCACTTGCTTTATCTAACTACGTTTCATTTGCTAATGGCTCATTATTTCCGATATTTCCTTATAGTGGCTTCCTTTTTATGGGTGTTGCCATTGGTGCATATTTGGAACGTTTTGAATTGAGTGAGCGTACGACAGCCATAAAAAGAAAAGGTATAATTTTCGGTGTTGCCTTCTTATTCATAGCTTTATTATGTGAATTGTTGTTTACGCTCTTCCTGAATAATACTATACCGGGGCCGATGAGTCCGACAATGATGTTTTCAAGAATAGGGTTTGTATTACTCTTCTTTTCATTCTGTGCTGTTCTTGTTGACAAACTTCATGTATGGAGAGAATCGTTTGTATTCTTTAGCGGGAAATCCTTACCGATTTATATGATTCATCTTTTTATCATTTTCGGTACTCCTTGGTCATATGGATTAGCAACTTTTTATGCAAAACAAACCTCACTTCAGTTCGGGTTATTGGCGGCTTTTGCCGTTATCGGATCAACATTGGGGCTTATAGTTCTCGGTCATCATATTCACTTGAAGGCAACAGGTCGTTCAAGAAAAGTTTTACAGTATGGTATCAGAACAATTATTACATATTTGTTCTTGATGGGTTTATAATATCTATATAAACGAGTATTCTTAATTTGGAAGCACCTTTGTTTTTTAGACAAAGGTGCTTTTTGTTTTTGCATTCAAAGTAATTAACAGTATATGTGATGTTCATTATAGAAAAGTTTTCCATGAATTTTTATTGTTGCTACATCCGAGTTCACAATCCATAGAAAATCTGCTATAACCTCAAAAAATACAAGATATTACACCATCAGCTTCTCTTACTTTGGAAAAAAATCACGTCACAAAAATCGTTGAGCTATAAAATCGAAACATATAATAAACTTGGGCATCATTATTTGTTGTTCTTTCAGATTGACAATTCAATAGAATGTTTCAATGAAGCTATACGCCGTGCATAATAGCAGAAGATGAACAAAGCACAAGCTCATTATTATAACATGTAACAATTACCTGTTATTGGTGTAAGCAAGAACATCTTCGTACAAAATGATTATACCACGTAAAAATTACGTAATAGCTACCTTTGTTGTACGGTCCGTAAGGAAGGGTAGAGATGTGGTATTAATTTAAGAATAGAGATATTATTTGGCTCGTCTCTTGATTTCTTATTTACTCGAACTCATCAATTACAGGTTTTAAGTAAAGCGTAACGGCGAAGGTAGTTCCTTTCCCCTGCCCCTCACTAAATATATCAATTGTTCCATGATACATATCCACTACTTTTTTAACAATAAATAAACCAAGCCCCGTACTTGATTCATTTCCGGTCGGTCTTGCCGAAAGTTTCCTGAATTCTTGGAAGGCGTTTCGTTTATCTTCAGGCGTCATACCAAGCCCAGTATCGGAAACGGTGAAAACCAAAACACTATCATGAAACGCTGTTTTTATAGATATTTTGCCACCATTCGGTGTATATTTAATAGCATTGGAAATAAGGTTTAACGCTAATTGACGCAACTGCGCCGGATCAATCATAACATCCGGTAAATCCGAGGGAATTTCGGCTGAAAGTGTAATATTCTTATTTGCAGCCGTTTTGTAGAAGGGTTCAATAACAAGCATGAAAAATTCATACAAATTGCATATATCCTCCGTTAGACCGAATTGCGGTTGACTCATTACCGCTACTGTCAGCATATCCTCCACAAGCGTTCGCATAATTGCCGTACTTGTTCGTGCAATGGATACGAGCTCTTTAAAATCTTCATCCTCATAACCGCCGCGTTCAAATTCATTCAATACAAGTTCCAAATTGCCTATTGGTGTTTTCAGGTCATGCACTGCTGTACGCACCATTTGTTCGCGGGTTTTCTGTAATTCCTGCAAATGAGAATATGCCTGTTTCAGTTCTTCATTTCTTACTTCAACAGTTTCGGCGAGTTCAAGATTGGTAGTACGTAATGTATTGAGCAGTTCATTGTTCTGTCGTCTTAAATGCGTTACATCCGCCAACTGATGAACTGCCATCTTCAACTGATAGAAGTCAACCGGTTTATTCAAATAATATGATAAACGGGCTCTATTTATTGCCGATATCATACTATGTATATCACCATATGCCGTTATCAGTATCCTCTCTGATTCCGGAGAAAGTTCAATCGTTTTTTCCAAAAATTCAATACCGTTTAGACCTTCACCCAATCGCAAATCACTTATTATAACATCCGGCTGTTTTGACTTTGCCAAAGCGAAACCATCCTCAACATTATCCGTTGTAAAGACATCGGCAAATTGACCGAAATAATCGTTCAACGTTGTAAGGAAATCCCTTTCGTCATCAATAAACAATAAGGTAGGACGATGAGAGGTTTGTGTTGTATCGCTCATGAATGCAGGGTTAGTATTTGAAATAAAAGCTGTATTATATGCTTTCTATATTATGAGGTTTATTTTTGAAACGCAGATACAATGGCACCCCTGTAGCAACAAGGAGCAGACCGAAGACCGAATTGATAAAGGGTGTCTTACCACTTGCGTACCCGCTTATGTCATTATATAGTATCAAAACTACAAATGCGGACGCAAATATAACAAATATGGCAGGTATATAGGGGTATCCCCATACTTTATAGGGACGTGGTACATCGGGCATTTTCTTGCGTAGAATAAAAACACCATATGCCCCCATAGCGTATGCTATCCATTGTACGAACACAAGCATATCCGTTAACATATCGAATGTACCTGATAGAACAAGTACACTTGACCATACCGCCTGAATTGCAAGCGATTTATGCGGAGTAAGGTATTCCGTATGCAAATCGCCCATCGGCTTAAAAAACAGATTATTACGCGCCATTGCAAAATATAAACGTGCCGTTACCATAATCGTACCATTCGATGTACCGAATGTTGATATCATAATGGACATTGTAATAAAACCGAATCCTAAGGCCGCCCATGTAGGATCTATTTTACTAAATATGGCTTCCGTAGCATTAACAGCAACAAGTTCCTGACCGCGCATACCGTCAATAGGCAATACATACATAATTGCCAAATTGAAAACAACATACACAGCCATAATGATAACCGTTCCCAAGAGTAAGCTTCGCGGAATATTTCTCTGCGGATTTTTCACCTCGCCGGCTATATACGTTATATTATTCCAACCGTCATAAGCCCAAAAAGTGGCAGTCAATGCCCCTATAATTCCGGCAAAGAGCCCCGTTTCCATTGGTAGTGATGTATCGGTTGTAAAATTGGAAAAAAGCCCATCGCCTATCGTAAAAGCAAGCAATACAACAGTCATAATTGCCACAACTTTTAATGTTGTAAATACGGCTTGAACAAAACCGCCTAAACGAACTCCTATATAGTTAACAATACTTAGTGCTATGATTGTTCCTATCGTCAGCATCTTAATTCCTATATCCTTAAGGGGATTAATATCACCTACAAGGGGTATATGAATTGCGAAGGCTTCCGCTGTTTGTGACAAATGCGGCAGGTGAAGAAATTGATCCGCAGCTATGGAAAAGATATAGGTAATTGCTGCTATGGAAGCGGATTGTACCACAATAAACATTGACCAACCGTACAAATAGGCGTAAAAGTCGCCATACATTTCGCGAAAGAAAACATACTGCCCGCCCGTTGCCGGCATCATGGAAGAAACTTCGGCATTTGTTAATGCACCAAATAAGGTGATAATCCCTGCGGCAATCCATATAATAATAATCAGTTCAGGAGAACCGAGTTTATCAGCCATTACAGCCGGCTTGGCAAAAATTCCCGACCCTATTACTGCACCAACAACCAATGTAATTGTTGTATATAAGCCCAATGTAGGTAGAAGTGTCTTCTGTTCGCTTTTTGTTTTTTCCATTATGTCTCATTTAGTCAAAGTTCGTCGGCGAATATAGAATAAAATATTCAAAGCGCATGTTTACAAACCTTTATCCTTATTAATGTACTTTGCTTAGTGCAATAGCGTTGTACCAAGAATAAAGATATGTTTCGATATACATAGCTTGTGAGGAATATTTGACATTACGATAGAACATTCCTCGAAACAGTCGTTTCAAACTTCAACTTTTGTATTCAATCGGATGCAGTACTTTGTGGGGCAGTTGAGAGCATTAAAGAAATTTCTCATTCTGTTTTTCTTAAAGATTTCTTGTTTCGGAAATCCGTCACAAACAGAATAGAACTCCCAATTTTCGATATACTTTTTTAGAAGTTCGGCTGTTGTATTCCAATAAAGCTCATAATGTTTTTGTATTGAATATGTCGGAAAATTATAGACCGTCAACGTTAATATTGTACCGAGTTCCTGCTTATCAAGTACAAACTCTATAATGGTGTAGTTCTCGGGCTTATCGGGCAAATGTGAAAGTGAACTTTTACTACTATACCTTAACTTTTTATATGGCTCATAGTGTACTACAAAGCCAGTATTTTCAAAATCAGCATAATGAAATCCTTTAATGATAAACGGATTACCCGTCACCCAATCGGTATATATCCGAACATCCATTTCCGCTTCACCAATCCAGTTTTTCATCAACTCCGTATCTGTTAATACCTTCCAAATCTCCGAAGGTGTGTTGTTAATATGTACTGTTTTTCTGTACACATTCTGCCCCATCAATTTTACCTTGCTCTACAATATGTTATGAAGACAATTCTTTCCATAAGTCTCGATCAATTATATATACAAGATGATTTTCATGTTGCGGATCATTCATATCCAACTTACGTGCACCCAGACGTTCTATCGCTTTTTGCGAACGAATATTATGTATTCCGATGTGAAAATATACCGTATCAACACTATGTAAAATATGGTCGAGCATTAGTTGTTTGATGGACGGATTATGCCCCGTACCCCAATATTCTCTTGCTATAAAGGTATAGCCGATGGCAATGCTATTTTCTTGCTCCTTGTGTTCATAATATCGTGAGCAACCTATTATGTTCTGTTTTTGTTTATCTATAAGAACCAAAGCCCCTGCCGAATCCATAGCTTTTCTAAAAAATTTGTCAAAGATTTCTCTTTGATACCGAAGCGGTTCGGGATGTTGCTGCCATAATAATGGATCGGATGCTACAGCATAAAGGTCTTCAAAATCATCATGCCTTAATGGTCTGATATACACAATATCGTTTTCTAATACAGGTTGCAGAGTTATACTATCATTCATCATTATTCCTATAATTCTTTAAAGGCGAAATTAAGTATTTCTCTACCGAGCATAACAAATCGGTATTTCCGATAATGATGTGGAAAATTCGGATGACTTTTTTGCCGAGCGTGATTTCCATGTTCTTTGAACACCGCAAGCCGCAGGATATAGGGTATTACGTCCATACTTATTATTAATCTTATCGAGTGCCTTCATCAAGTTGTCTTCCTCCGTTGCTTGCGTAACTGAAAAAAGCGAATGCTGACGTGTTTTTGCGGGACATAATCCCGTAAGAACAACACCCGCCTTTGCATAATGATATCCCTCTTTATATATCATAGTAAAAGCATTATCGGCTGATTCAAGCACGCTTGCCGTATAATTGCTTTGCGGTAATATCCCCACCTTTACACTATTAGCATATTGCGGCAAATCTTCACGAAAACGGTTCGAACGTATATAGACCGTAATATCCGATGCTACCAATCCGAGACGACGTAATTTGTGGGCGGCTAGTGACGCATAAAGCGAAATTGCTTGTTGTAGTTCATCGCGTTCGGTTACCATTCTACCGAAACTACGCGAATGCGTAACGCTTTTGCGTTCCGCTTGTAAAGAAACTAAACTGATACATGATGTACCGCGTAATTCATAAACAGTACGAAGTCCCATTACCGTTAAATGATTACGAATAAAATCATCGTCCATACTACGTAATTGTAAAGCATTATCTATATGGCGTGCGCGTAAAAAACGTGTGGAGCTCCTCCCTATCCCCCATATATCACTAATATCCACCTCCGCGAGAGCGGCATCGTGATTAGGTATATCATAATTCCAATCCACAACTCCATTCCATTGAGCTTGTTTTTTGGCAATGCGATTAGCAATTTTTGCCAATGTTTTTGTGGATGCTATACCGATACTTGTCGGAATACCCGTCCATTGTAATACACGTTTTCTTAATTTGTGAGCCCATTCTCTATAATCCTTGTCCTTCTCAATATCAATAAACAATTCATCCACCGAATATTGCTCTACATGCTCGGCAAAATCCTTCACCGCCATTGATACACGGCGCGACATATCGGAATATAGGGTAAAGTTGGAAGAAAAAGTTTTCACACCATATTTACGAAATACATTTTCCCATTTAAATGCAGGTGCCCCCATCGGAATGCCCAATGCTTTTGCTTCATTGGAACGGGAGACAACACAACCGTCATTACCACTTAATACAACTACGGGTTTGCCTTCAAGTTTAGGATTAAAAACACGTTCACAAGAAACAAAAAAATTATTACAATCTATAACGACTACATTACTCATAGCAGTTCATTTATACAATTAGTAGCTACACCCCAAATATATCCCCCTTCGCCCATAACAATAGGTGCATAGTTCTTATTAGCTGCCATAAGTACATGCCTATTTCCTTGTATCTTATAGATTTTCACCAAAAATTCACCATTAACAATGGCTATAACTGTATTACCATCTGCAGGTTCAATAGATTTATCCACAACAAGAATGGAACCCTCGTAAATGCCGACATCGCACATGGAATTACCCCGAACACGTAAAAGAAATGTGGAAGATTTATTGCCGATAAGATATTCATTCAAATCGAACATAGTATCTATATAATCTTCTGCCGGCAATGGAAAACCTGCCGATACGGACGATATGAACATTGGTAATGATATGGACATTCCCTGTTCGGAGGGCAATAGTTCCACTCTTGCCTTATTCATTGATGTTTCCCCTGAAACCATAAAAAATCATTCTTTCTTTTACTCGGATGGTATGGTACTCACTTAAGGGAAACTTACACAAATACCTTAATAAAACAAAGACAAATAGGGGCACGGATACAAGAGTAATCACCTCATATTATTATCATTTATTTTCCGAATATGCCTTTTGCATACCTGCATACAAAGGATACATTGCATTCACTTGCTCATTCCTATCGCGCACTGCCAATACGGATCGTTCATAGGAACCCTCATGCGTAAATATATCTAAAGGCGAGGTATCATTTTCTATCCCTTCAATAATGATTCGTGCAATATCATCGGGCGATTTCATTCTTGCCAAGGGCGATAAAGGCATATTCTTTTCGCGAGCAATTTCTCTCGAATAGCGAATACCTTTGGAAAACAAATCACCAATCGGAGCATTTTCCGTTACTTGCGCCCATTCGGTTTCCACACCATCAGGACATATAACCAATGAACGGATATTCGTACCCGCCAACTCCGCAGTTAAACCCGCATGAAAACCAATAGCTGCATGTTTTGCCGCCACATAAGCGCTATTAAAAGGAAAACCCATCCGCCCCGCTACACTCGAAACGGTAACGATAGTGCCTTTGTTATGTATTCGCATAATAGGCAATGCCTTACGTGTAGCATACCATAATGAAAAAGCATTTACTTCAAACATCGAACGTATATCTTCATCAGTTGTATGTTCTACCGATGCGGTATAACCCCTGCCTGCATTATTTATCAGAATATCTATTGTACCGAAACGCTCAATAATGGCATCAATACTTGCTTCCACTTCTTTACTCTTCGTTATATCGCATCGTATCGGTAATGCCTGCCCTCCCATTTCATAGACTTTATCGGATAATTCCGATAAACGTTCAAAACGTCTTGCTAATAAAGCGACTTTGGCTTTACGTTCCGCACATTGTAATGCTAAAGAGTACCCGATACCCGAAGAAGCACCTGTAATAATAATAGTCGTATCTTGAGAAATAATCATATTTAATCGTATAATGGTAATCAATTCATAGCGGGCAAACATACTCACATTTATGAAAACCGATATGTAGTTTATGCTAAAAGCATTCTCAAACGTATCTTTGTATAGTGCTATAAAGGTGTGCTCATGACAACAACCATTACGCAATCGGACTTTCTTGAGAAAATGGTGGAATTCGGCTTTTTTGACCGAATTGAGGGGACTTTACCTGATGATTTTACCCTTGTTTATGAAATAGCACGAATTCTTGAAGACTCTACACAACGGCTTTCTCAGACCCTTGCGCCCATTATATGGAATGACGATAGCGAAACACCGCCACCTCAAAGTCCCGAAAGCACCATTATACCTCATATACATACATCCGAGGAATATGAAGCGAATTTGATAGATTCTTATCGTGATATAGCACGAATTTACCCCCATCAGTTTTTACTTCCCGAAACCGTTTTTTATCAGAGATTGGCAGAGCGTTCATTGTGGATGCCCAAGCCCCGCGTACCTCGCAATTATCGTTATCAGAAGGATTCGGATACTTTTGCGCCCGATAGCCGAAAACAAAAAGTATATATTTTGTTCGATACTTCCCGTTCCATGCAGGAACATTTTCGCATACATGTAGCCAAGGCATTGGTCTATTTTTTTCTCAAGAAAAATAAAAAAGAATTAGGGACGATTTTTTTCAGAACATTTGATGCGGAAATCGGCCAATTACACCGTGCGGAAAATGCCGGAGCATACGATGATTTGATGTCTTATGCCATGCACGTAAAAGCAGTAGGTGCCGGCACCGCACTTTCAAAAGCTATTGAAACCGCCATTTCCGATATACACACGGTAACGACTCTTGCCGAAACGGAAATACTTATTATTACCGACGGAGCGGCTCATATTGACCCCGAAAAAATAAAACGGCTTATGGGCGATTCGATTACAATTCATTGTGTAAAAATCGGTAATGCCACCATTCAACCGGATACAAAGTATGTGCAGGATTTGATTATTACGGGTAATTCGGAGCAAACCGTGCAAATACGCAAATTAATAGAGCGTAAACGCGATTTGGAAAAACAATTATATACGGTAACGGCAGAAAGCCGCAAAACGGCTATTCGGGGCGAAATAGCTCATTGCGATAAAATGATAAATCAATTAACCGGACGACTTACATCTTCGATTGCATCCACATACGGAAAAGAAATAGAACAAATAGCTTCTATTTTTATTAATGTTTCGGATATTCAGGCAAATGAGGTATTCGGACAGGATGAAGATCGGAAAAATACTTTGGAAGCCCTTGCGCGAGAAATGATTGAAACATTACAAAATTCCCCTACAGCTGAAGATTTGAAAAGAGCGGCAGTAATTTTCGATCATATAAAATTATTTACCGATAATAGTAATGATGATGACAATAAATCGTTTGACGGAATTAATAAGGAATTAAAATCGTATTTGGATAAACTTCTCGCCGAGTCAACGCAAAAACAAATGGCAAATGTTGAATTTTCGGAAGATGATAAAATCCAGATTTCCAAACTTCTTAAATCACAAAGAACAATGATGCAGAGAATCTCAATTATTAAACTATTGAGGATTCTCTACAAAAAATTACGCCGATATTTACTCCGTTTAAAGCAACATCGGCGTTTTAGGGGATAACCCTTAGTGTGCGGGCACTATGAAGGCGTTCTGCGGGCTTGCAGGCGATTGCAGACACTTTCAATTTTCTGTCAATACTCTTCTCCGACACTTGTAAGAGATAAGTATAATAAATACACCACACTTTATCAAAGGCATGTGCGGGCTTGCACAGGCGATTGCAGACACTTTCAATTTTCTGTCAATACTCTTCTCCGACACTTGTAAGAGATAAGCATATATAATACACCACACTTTTCAAAGACATATGCGGGCTTGCACAGGCGATTGCAGACACTTTCAATTTTCTGTCAATACTCTTCTCCGACACTTGTAAGAGATAAGCATATATAATACACCCCGCTTTTCAGCGGGATGTTGATGCTTGGATTATAACAGTCGCGTGGGAGAGTCCAAGCATCAACGGATCTGTGCATTACTGCACAACTCAAATTTTCAAGAGGTTAATTCTTATCCGATTATTATCGGCATATCAAACACAGTGAATCTATCGCCTTTTGTGCCGTCCTACTCATTTGCTTTCCCCGCCAATCATAAACATACCATCTTATTCGTACTGTGCTTTAACCACAGATGCAATATAAGTGCTTATGTAGAGAAACCTACCTTTACAAAACCTTAGCATTTCACCTCTCACGGACAATTTTAGAAGCAAGTAACTCATTACACAACAAGATGTTAAATTACGTTACTACAAACCTCTACACCTCTACATTTTGCCCACTACAAACAGTCCTTAAAGCCATATTTCCGCATGTTTCTACATAAAAAAGCCCCCCTTTACTGTGTAAAGGGGGGCTAAAAACTGCAAGGATATGATAAAACTATACGTTTTTCTTTTGCCTTACCTGTAAAATTATACCGAGTGCAAGTAAGACAAGTACCCCACCGTTCAGAGCCAAACTAACTGTTTTACCTTTTTCAAAACTATCCGATTGATAACGAAGTTCTACGGTATGCTTACCCGCAGGTACTACTATGGAACGGAAAGCAAAGTCCGTTTTATAGATAGGTGTTTCGTTATCATCTATATATGCCTTCCAACCGACCGGATAATATACTTCTCCGATAAAGAGAAGATTATTACCCTGATTCTCCGTTTCAATAGCGATTTTATGATTCTCGAACTTTGTAACATTTGCTTTTGCTCCCTCTATATTCGTATCAATACTGACAGGTATTTTTTCCTCTGTATATGCAATATCCAACGGATTAAAATCTCCATCCCGCAGATGGTGAAGAATATCCATTTTTGAAGCAACTTTATTACTCTTTACAAAAAATGCTCTCGGAAGTGCCGATGGATTTTTATAAACGATTGCAGGCATTCCCATACCACTTTCCAATTCTATATTCGATTGATG
>JALHLL010000038.1 GCA_022844575.1 bacterium | reverse complement strand
ACCTTTAGATTTTTTACTTCCAGCAACTTACTCATACTCTGCCCTCCACTAAACTTCCCGGTTTTACTAAATGACAACGTACAAAATGTTCGGGGCCTATTTCAACCAAATCAGGCTCTTGGGTATCACAAATATCTAATTTTTCAGTGCAACGTGTACAGAATTTACACCCTATTGGAAAATTCATAATACTAGGAACATTGCCCGGAATAGCATCCAAACGATCAATTTTCTTGTTTTTCTCAGTATGGGGTATGGACTTCAGAAGGCCGCGCGTATATGGATGCAACGGTTTATCGAAAATATCATTAACCTCCGCCACTTCCTGAATCACGCCGCCATACATTACAATTACTCTGTTACATGTTTCAGCAACTACTGCCAAATCATGAGTAATAAGAAGTATTGCAGCTTCTTTTCTCTTTTCTTTCAATTCAAGCATCAAATCAAGAATTTGGGCTTGAATTGTTACATCAAGTGCAGTTGTCGGTTCATCAGCGATAAGAAGGGAAGGATTACACGCCAATGCAATGGCAATCATTACCCTTTGTCGCATACCACCGGAAAACTGATGCGGATAATCATTTAAACGTTTTTCAGGGTCGGGAATACCGACTAAACGTAGCATTTCGACAGCTTTTGCCCTTGCTTCTTTTTCGGGTAATTTTTCATGAACCATAATCACTTCGGCAATCTGCATTCCTATAGGAAATACTGGATTGAGCGAAGTCATCGGCTCTTGAAAAATCATAGCAATTTCTTTTCCCCTTACCGTGTACATTTCCTCATAACTGAGCTTAACGATATCACGGTTTTTAAACAATATCTCCCCCTCAACTATTCGTCCGGGTGGGTCAGGTATCAATTTCATCAATGACAAAGATGTTACGGATTTACCGGAACCCGATTCACCGACAAGTCCTAAAACCTCGCCTTTATAGATATCGAATGAAACACCGTTAACGGCTTTTGCCCACTTACCTTCAACATTAAAATGGGTATGGAGGTTTTTTACCTCAACTAATTTTTCTTTTTTTTCTGCTATCACAATGTTGTTCTTCTTTAATAATATACTTAACGAAGACGTGAAAATACTTTAGGATCAAATGCTTCGCGAATTGCCTCACCAATAAACACTACGGCTATCAATGTCAAGAACATAGCACTTAATGGAACAACAATAAGCCACCAATAGCCATCAGACAATCTTTCCAAACCAACACTAACCATATTGCCCCAACTTGGAGCAGGTGGTGTCAAACCAAAACCCAAAAAGTCCAAACTTACCAAGGCAGTTATCCCACCCACAACGGCAAACGGCAAGGATGTAACTATAGGAACCAATGAGTTTGGTAAGATGTGCTTAAATAAAATACTGCTCGTTGGAACTCCTATTGAAACTGCTGCCGCTACATAATCTCTGGTCTTTTCCCGTAGGAACTGCGCTCTCACTTGAACAGCAGGACTTAGCCAAACAAATAATGAAAGTAACAATAATAACATTATAAACTGAGCGATCACGCCTTCCGGCTCAATTAATGACTTGAGAATTATTATGAGAAAAAGTGTAGGTAATGAGCCCCATATCTCCAAAAATCTCTGGAACAATATATCAAACCATCCACCAAAAAAACCCATCATTCCGCCGATGGGAATACCAATAAGAAATTCTAAGATTGTTAACAAAAGAGCAAATGTGATGGATATTTGAAAAGCGTAAAGCATGCGTACAAATACATCCCTACCACCATCATCTGTACCGAATATACGTGGCGACATTCCATCTATTGATTGGAAAGGAGGTACAAACTCTTTATTACCATCCGAGATACCTTCATAAGGACCGTAGGGATATAAAGGCATAATCACATAATTATCGGAATTTTCTCGTTCGTATTGTTCATCTAAATCACGATATCTACATTCAGCTTCATTACCTTCCTGCCCTAAAGTGTTACCGGAAATAAAAGGTGGGTCAACAAAATTCTTTAGAATAGGGACATAAACCAAATCTTTAAAAGCAGGGAAATAGTAGTTACCTTCATATTTCACCATCAAGGCACGATTATTAACAAGTATCGGCAAAAAAAATGATAAACAGTATAAAACAATCAATATAATTAAAGAATAATACCCTCTCTTAAGAGATTTAAATTTTCTCCATCTTCTTTGGTTAACTGTTAAAGGTTTTTCAATGTTATTTTTACTTTTTGACATAACCCTGATTTATTATTTAAAACGAATTCTTGGATCGACGGTCGCAATTGCCAAATCAGAAATAATCGAGCCGACAAGAGTAATTATTACAGAAATAACTGTAAATGCAAATACAACAGGATAATCCCTTGACCTAATCGCTTCGATTGTTAATTTTCCAATACCGTCAATATTAAATGCTGTTTCGATTAAATAGCTTCCGGCTAAGAAAATAGCAATAATTCCACCAATGTGAGCTGCCAAAGGTATTATGGAATTACGCATTGCGTGAAGCCAAATTACACGTGTTTCTCTGATACCTTTTGCATAGGCGGTTCTTATATAATCCTGACTCAATGTTTCAAGTAAAGAGTTTTTCATTAACATTGTTAAACTTGCAAAACCTGCGAGAACATAGGCTAAACTTGGTAAAACAAAGTGATATGCACGATCAAGTATTTTTTCAAAGATGGTAAATGTATCATAATCAACAGACTGGAAACCACCTAACGGAAAAATTGGCAGAAAGGTATCCGTTGAAAAAAGTAGGAGTAACACAGCACCGAAAGCCCAGCCTGGTATCGAATAGGCGATAAAAATAAGCGTCGAACTTACAAAATCGAATTTGCTATTATGATTTAGTGCTTTAAGAATACCCAAATAGATACAAACCGAATAACTTAATATAAAAGCAATTACTCCAAATTGGACACTAATTGGCAACCGGTCAACTATCAACTCGATAACAGGTTTCCTGAATTTATAAGACGTACCAAAATCAAATGTAAAAATTCCGGCAAGTTTTTTTCTAACTATCCTTATCATCGGTTCGTTATTATCTGATACTGCTTTCTCAAACTCCCATCCTTCTATTATCACTGACGGATTATCGGCATCTTTAACGACGTATGTGTCACCGGATTTTTCGACAAAAACGTACTTCCCATTACCTATCAATCTTTTTTGACCAAATTTTAGTTTAAAAGATTCGACCTCACCTGGCCATATACCAAGCCAAATTGCATATTGTTCATACAAAGGCCTATCATAATGATAAAGTCTTTTCAGTTCATCAATTGCGCTTTGGGGTATCGTTTGGTTGGATGTCATAGAACCGCCTCCACCTTCTTGGCTAATTGATCTTAGTTGCAACATCCTTTGTTCAAAAGGTCCTCCTGGAGCCATTTGCACAATCATAAAAACTACAATTGTACATCCAAAGAACGTAGGTATCGTTAGAAGTAGTCGTCTTAGAAAGTATTGAAGCATGATTTACAATGATTTTGGGAAACAATTATTATTAAGATGACTTCTTAATATCTTTCCAGAATTTGACAATTTGAATTTCTTTTGGACCATCGATCGGTTTTTTCGCCTTTTTTGCCTCTACTAATTTATTAGTTTTCTCAATATCATACCACCAAAAGTTCTGGGGGTATGTTTCCAAATAGCTTATACTTCCTAATCTTGGTAAAACAAATTCAGGCATTCCGAACTTATCCCAATAAGCAAATCTTATACCTCTCGGATTCCATTGCATAACATCGTAGCAAATTGAGTGTGTTATCGAATCAATCTCTCTTATGATATTTACTTGTTGTTTTGCATCAAAAGTCGTATCATAAATATTCAATAATTGATCAATTCGGATATTTTTTACACCTTGTATATTATTATTATTTTTTTTATCGGCTAGTACTGAATTTAAAGATGTCTCAGGATTAGGAATTGAAAGACCACTATAACCAAATGCAAAAACATGAAAGTTTCTTTCATCAATATTTCGTATCGTTGTTGACCAATCCTCCATCTTTAACTGCATATCAATGCCTGCTTTTTTCAACTCTTGTTGATAAGGTAAAACAAATCTTTCGATTTGTTTTTGGATTGCAAGTGAGAAACCCAACCTACTACCGTTTTTAATTCTTATACCTTCTTTATCTCTTTGATTCCATCCGGCTTCATCAAGATATTTCGAT
Organism: bacterium; assembly: GCA_022844575.1. Lineage (GTDB taxonomy): Bacteria > Bacteroidota > Ignavibacteria > Kapaibacteriales > UBA961 > UBA2353. The sequence continues at coordinate 15,160 of JALHLL010000038.1, read as the reverse complement.
GCTAGTTCAGGATCAAAAGCCGTATAACTATTATTCGGATTTGCCCATACTGTGTTAGGATAATGTGTGTCATACTCCTCATACTCATTATACAAGAAACTTTCAATAATTTGTTTACGGGGCAGTAAGTGAGCCATTGCTTTTCTCACTCTGATATCATCAAAAGGTGGCTTCCTCATATTAAAAGCATAACCGGCTGTTCCCATTGGTCCGTCGGTAAAGACTCTTAATTTTTTAACCCAACTGTTTTTTAGAGCATCATAATCTGTATCCTTTATCCATTTTTCCGTACTTACCATTGTAAATTTAAAAACATCAGATTCTCCCTTTTTAAACTTTTCATATTCGAGTGTCGGGTTATCAATAATATATTCATAAACATACTTATCGAAATTGCCTGCATACTTTTTTAGATCCTTATCCTTTGCCCAATAATCGTCTCTTCTTGTCATTACCAATTTAACACCCTCTTTAATATCCTTTTGTAACACAATATACTCACCAGATCCTGAAGGCATATTGTAATTATATTTGTCCAGAAATTCCTTACCTGTAAGTCTGCCAATCTCTTTTTCAGAAAGAATGAGCATTGCTCTCGCTATATATATGAAATTTCTAAAATTGAGAACTTTGCTTTTAATTTGTACTATATACTTACTTAACGCTATTGGTTGTTCATACTTACCATAAACAAGTTGTAAACTTGGTTCACCAATAGATTCATCCATATACAATTTCCACGTTGCTATAACATCTTCTGATGTTACAGGATTACCGTTTGAAAAACGCGCTTCAGGATCTATTCTAAAAGTATAAGTCATTTTGTCCGGTGAAATTTTCCAGTGTGTTGCCAAAGCAGGTACATCTCTATTATCAGCAGGATGTTGTTCTAAAAGCGTCTCATACACTACAGCTTTAATCATTTGATTATAGACACTTGAACTGTTCTCACCTTCAGGGCGTAATGATGCGGGAAATTGGCTCAAGATGCTTTTAAACTCCCCGCCAGTGATAGCTCTTGAATCACCAAAATATTTTCTGTCCTCATCAGTAACCGTATGTGTCATAAAACCCATACCTTCAGCAATTTTTTCAAAACCATTTCCACCAAGTGAATCAGGAACAGATGGATCGGCACCCGGAGGTGTATCATATTTTTTCCAAAGAGAAGTATTTTTACAATCGGGATGATTAAAGTTCTTATTATCCGTACCGGTTTTCTTTTCTCGGCATGCCGGTAAAACAACTATTCCGCACACTAAGGCAAGAAGCAAAAAGTTCAGTCTGGATTTGTACACCATTGAATTAACCATATTATTGTGAAAAAATTTTAGACCTGTAGTACACCCGATTTCCATTCCGGAATCGAATCATTGTGTGAGGCACAAGAAAGTCCGGTTGAGACAATGTTTCTTGTTTCCAAAGGAGAAATTATACCATCAACCCATAATCGGGATGCTGCGTATAAAGGGGTTGTGGTCGAATCGTATTTATCTTGTATTTCTTTCAACATTGTTTTTTCTTCATCCTTGCTCAATTCTTTTCCTTCTTTTTTCAGATTAGCAAGTTTAAGTGTTAAAAGAGTTTTTGATGCCTGTGCACCACCCATTACAGCAATCTGTGCACTTGGGTATGCAAATATAAGTCTTGGGTCATATGCTTTGCCACACATTGCATAATTTCCCGCTCCGTAACTATTACCGATTATAAACGTAAATTTTGGCACAACGGAATTTGCTACTGCATTTACCATCTTGGCACCATCTTTAATAATTCCGCCTTGTTCAGCTCTTGTCCCTACCATAAATCCTGTCACATCCTGAAAGAATATTAACGGTATTCCGCGTTGATTACAATTAGCTATAAAACGCGCAGCTTTATCTGCACTTTCAGAGTAAATAACTCCGCCGATTTGTATTTCACCTTTTCCGTTTTTAACAACTTCACGATTATTTGCTACAATCCCCACAGCCCATCCGTCTATTCGCCCATAACCGCAAATAATCGTTTTGCCATAATCCGATTTGTATTCGTCCAACTCGCTTCCATCAAGAATTCTCGCAAGAAAATCGTATGTACTATACGGTTTGGCTCTATCAGAAGGCAAAATACCGAAAATTTCTTCCGCATCAAAAAGCGGCTGTTTTGTTTCTATTCTATCAAAAAGATTCTTTTTACCTTTTAGCGGTGAGAATTTGGAAACTAAGGAACGGATATGCTCAATTGCTTCCGTATCATTCTTTACTTTGTAATCAACAACACCGCTTACGGTCGAGTGCATTACTGCCCCGCCGAGGGGCTCAATATCCGTCTTTTCGCCTATTGCTGCTTCTACTAAAGCGGGACCTGCCAAAAACAAACTGCCGTTTCCTTCAACAATCAATGCCTCGTCCGACATTATCGGCAAGTATGCACCGCCTGCTACACAGGGACCCATTATAGCGGCAATTTGAGGAACACCCATCGCACTTAATACGGCATTATTTCGGAATTGTCTGCCAAAATGCTCTTTATCAGGAAATATCTCATCTTGCATAGGTAGGAACACTCCTGCGGAATCAACCAAGTATATCAGTGGCAGTTTATTCTCAATCGCTATTTCCTGAATGCGCATATTCTTTTTTGCAGTCATAGGAAACCATGCGCCGGCTTTAACCGTCGGGTCATTTGCCACAATCAGGCATTCTCTACCTTGAATTATTCCTATGCCGGTAACAACACCGGCGGCGGGCGCTCCACCTTGTTCCTGATACATTCCATCGGCAACAAATATCCCAATTTCAACAAAATTGCTACCCTTATCAATAAGGGTAGCAATTCTTTCTCTTACAGGCATTTTGTTCTTTTCTTTTAATCTGTCTTGGGCTTTCTGACCACCCCCTTGACGTATCTTGTCAGCACGTCCGTCAATAAGTCTTAGCTGCTCTTTATTTGCATCAAAATTTTTTTCAAAAGTTAATGTCCGTTCAATTGGTTTACCAATCGTCTTAGCCATGTATATTTATTCCCGATAAGATTACAGTATAACCACTTTCACAGTTTTTTGCATTCCGCAGCCATCAACTCTAAGAATATATGTTCCCGATGGTAAGCCGTTCACATTTATAGCAAGTTTCTCCGTACCTACGTATTCAAACGATTGTGAAAGAACATTAACACCTAATGAATTATATACCCCGACATTAATTTGTGAAGCATTGTCGCAAACAGGTTGAATCATAATAGTTTGGGTGGTGGTAGGGTTAGGCATAATCGTAACGGAGGTTCCGTCAATACTTTCTTCAATACCTGTTCCATCAGCCGAAAACACCACTTCGCTTGAAGTTATCTGACAACCCTTTTCATTTGTAATTCTTACGCTTATTTTCTTTTTATCGAATTGAGGTCCGCCTTTAAATGTTTTACCTCTTTCTCCCGGTATTTCTTTACCATCGGCAAGCCACTGAAAGGCAGCAGCATCGACAGGTGCAGTCAATACTTCAAGAATTTGAGGCTCAAGGACGGGTTTTGTCAGAACAAAAACATCTATTGTATCCGAAACGGATTTACAACCGTCTCCTGTAATTCCTTCTACATGATATTTCCCTGATTCCTTAAGGGTTATGTTTCTTGATGTCATACCGTTTGACCACAGCAGGGAACTGAAACCCGTAGCAGCACGCAGTCGCACACTATCAATCCCACAAAATACCTTTTCGGAGGGACTCGTTGTTCCGGTTTGGGTATTAACAGTCATATCAGGTTTCTCATTAACTGTAATTTTAACTGCTCTTGACCCGAAAGGACATCCATTTATATCAACGCCTTTAACAGTGTATTCACCGGTTTTAGTCACTGTGATAGTACTGGTTTTCTCACCCGTTGACCATAAATAATCATTGAAGCCCGTCTGAGCTTCTAATACAACACTTTCGCCCTCGCAGAAAGTAGTATCGCCTTTTGCAGTGAGTGACAAGATACCCCCTTCACAACTCGGTAAATTCGCTTCCCATACTCCCCTACCAAATGTTCCTACGACTAACTTTTTCTTCGATGCATTTATTTCCAGGTCGGTAATCATGATATTGGGCAATCCTTCATTGTAATCGGCAAAGGAGGAAGATACTTTATCACGATAATATATCCCCACGTCTGTTCCTACAAAAATTCTGTCATTGCTTTTCTGATATATGACACAATTAGCCGGTATTCTCGGTACGCCCGCAGAAATATCTTTCCATGTTTGCCCACCATCTAAAGATTCAAAAACATTAGCACTACCAAATCTACTTACACTGATACAAATTCGTAGGTGAGAACTATAACTCACTGCGATTCTCGAAATAGTGCTTGCAGATGCAGGCACTGTCGTTCTTTGAATCCAAGTAGCTCCGCCATCTGAACTGTAATAGAATCCTGAGTTATTTGTAAAATAAACCCAGGAATTGTTTGATTCCGCTACTGCTATACAATTGACAGATGTTCCACTTCCACCCGGTATAGTTCCTGTTTTTTTCCATGATACACCTTTGTCGGTTGATTTCCACACATTTTGATGCCCAGCATATAGTATTCGCGGGTCTTTCATGTCTAATGTCAGTGGGGCAACCCAATCGCCTGTTTCTCCGGTTGTGTTATCAGTCAACATTGCCGAGAAGTTTTCGCCTCCGCTTGAAGAACGTCTGAAGTCACCGTTCGGATTTGCGCAATACATTATTTGCGGATTAGTCGGATCTATCGCATTATCCATTCCATCACCACCAGCAACTTCTTTCCAAGGTGTTGTTCTCAAAAGATTAGTTCCATTATCCTGCGATCCGGCCAAATAAGTTGAATTTGATTCGGCAATAGATATTCTATAAAACTGCATGATAGCAAGATTACCATTAATCTCCTGCCATGATGAACCTGAGTTCGAACTTACATAGAGACCCCCATCAGTTGCAGCGAATAATCTGCCATCAATAGGAGAGAATTTGATATCATGGATATCGGCATGTACATACGGTTTGCCGCCCGCTCCAAACCAATGCGACTGAATTGTCCAACCGGTTCCACTATTTGTTGAACGCCATATATTTATGCCACCTACAAAAACGGTTCTGTCGGAAAGTGGTGAAGCCGCAATCGCCAAATCATACCAACCTTGTCCTTGCCTTGATGTATTGACAGTACCTTCTAAATTATCTTCAAGGATTGACGGAGTCGTCGAACCGACAGTCCAAGTTTCACCTGAATTCACTGAGACAAAAAGACCACCGAATCTTCCCTGCACATTCGCTGCAACTAAATATACCTTATCAGGAGAAGCTTCGGAAACACTAATTGCCGTTCTTCTTGCACCACTCGGAAATCCGCTAATCGGTCTTGCAGCCCATTTTACACCACCATCTGTCGAACGAAAAAATTGTGAGTTTGTAGAAGCATACCAAATTGTATAATCCTCTTTATGGAAATCAAGGTCTCTGAAATGTCCGGACTGAACCTTTGTCCAAGTGGCTGCGGCATCCGTTGAGCGCCAAATGCCATCGGAAGTCGTAGCAAAAATAATTGAACTATTCTCGGGATGTATCATTACTTTAGATACTGTCAACCCCTGACTTACCGACCACTTTAATCCTGTCTCTTGCCATGTGTTTCCTCCATCTACCGATTTAAGAACACCGGCACCTTTTGGATTTCTATAAATTGCTCCTGTAGCCCAATCATCCCCTGTTCCCAGATATACAATATTTTCATTTGCATGATCCATAGCTACGTCATTAACAGCTAAAGTCGGTAATTTATCCGTGGTTGAAACCCAACTCTTTCCTCCATCGGTAGTTTTCCATGCACCACCACCTGCGGAAGCTGCCCAAATCAAATTCGGATCTTTTTGGGAAAGAGCAATTCCGTTCAAACGTCCTATACCGGTACTTGAACCACTTTGCGGCGAGCCGATAGGTCCAACGGCAGTCCATTCAGGATTATTTGACGTTGGAGCCAACATACTCTCCGACTTGTTTTTCTTATGAAATTCATCGGCTTTATTTCTTTCAGTCTGCCAAGCGTCTGGTCTTGGAAAATTACCGTTTTCATCTACTCTCCATCTCCAGAAATGTTGCCATCTACGGAATTGTTTTACCTCGGTCTTTTTCAAAAATTTATTGGAAAGTGCATCTTCAGCAGATTTTTGACCTGCAACTATCTCGAAAAAATTCTTCTCGCCGGGGGAAGTTTTCATATAGTATTCATTCTGTTGCGAATATGCATTGTGGGAAACACAGAACAGCGTAATACCAAATAAAGAATATTTTATTATGTTATTCATGATAAATTAATTGATAATAAATGAAAGTACTTTTTCAACATTACAGCCGTCAATTTTTATCCAATACACTCCTGAAGGATATTGATGAACAGGCATGCTTTCTTCAACAGAATGATTCATTATTGATTTTTCAAAAAGTTTGTCTCCAAGCGAATTATAAATGCTCATATTTATAGTACCGCTATTGCATGCGTTTATAATCCTAAGATGATTCGTGACAGGATTAGTTACAATTTTGAACATACCTTCTGAATCCGAATATTCTTCAATACCGGTTATTTGATAAGTGATTTCATTTGAGGTGGCTTCACACCCTTTTTCCGTAGTAATCACAACTGATATCTTTTTACCAAGATAAGATTCATCAGCCGTGAAATTTCTATTCGTTTCTCCTGTAATATTCTTTCCATCAGATCGCCATTGGTATTTGTTTGCTATTGGTGATGTAAAAACACCGTCCGGCGGCGAAGTTAGTACAGGTTTCACTACATTTTCTACCTCAATCTCTGCAGAAATACTTTTACAGCCTTCATTCGTCACACCTGCAACTGAGTATTTTCCTGAGTTTTTAACGTGGATGATTCTTCCCGTTGCGCCATTTGACCAATTATAGGATGTAAATCCGATTGTAGCAGAAAGTCTTGTACTATCTACACCACAAATAATTTGATTTGCCGAATTTAGAATTGAAATGTCTCTTTTTTCATTGACCTTGACTACGATCGTTTTTGAACCGTAAGGACATCCTTTTGAATCCGTCGCTGAAACACTATAATCACCTGATTCTCTTACTATTATTTGTCTTGTTTTCAACCCGTTAGACCACGAGTATGAATTGTAACCCGTTGCCGCTTCCAATACGACACTATCACCTTTACAAAAGGTCGTATCACCCTTGGCGATGATGTCAAGACTTCCGGCAGTGCAATCCGGTAATTGAGCTTCCCAAATGCCCCTACCGAAAGTACCCACTAACAATTTGAACGTTTTATAATTAATTTCAATATCCTGAATACTTACATTCGGCAAGCCTTCATTGTAATCAACAAATTTGGGTGAAGATTTTTCTTTATAATAAAGCCCTACATCAGTTCCTACGAACAATCTATCTGCAGCACCTTTTTGATAAGCCGCTGAATTTGCGGGAGTTTTCGGCAATCCGCTTGATATATCAGTCCAAGATTGCCCTCCATTTGTAGTTTCATATGCAGTAGAAGCACCGTATCGAGCAAAAGTAATGCATGCCCTTAAGTGATTCGTCGGATGAACCGCTATCGTAGTTAAACTAAGCGCGGGAGCCGGAATCGTTCTCTGAAGCCAAGTAGAGCCTCCGTTAGAAGAAACAAAAAGATTCTGTTTATTACACGTATAAATCCACGATGGATTTGATTGCGAAATTGCAAGGGAATGAATTGTAGATTGTGCATTCGGTATCGTACTAAGTCTCGTCCAATCTTCACCACCGTCATCCGATGTCCAAACATTCAAAAATCCTACGTATAATTTGTTTGGGTCTTGCGAATTCATACGTATAGGTGTTATCCAATCACCCGGTTCTCCTGTAGTAAAAGACGATACAATAGGGTCAACGGAATTACCCCCGTCTGTTGACTTGACAATATTGCCGCCTTGGGAAGAGGCAAATAGAATATTTTTGTTGGAATGACTTATAGTATTATCCATTCCATCACCACCGGCAAACTGAGTCCAACGATTATTCGAAAAACGACTTGTACCGTTATCCTGCGCGCCGCCAATCATGAATGTAGGGTCATTTTCAAAAATGGATATTCGGTAAAACTGATGTATTTCCATATTACCGGACGCATCCGCCCAAGTTTCACCATTGTTTGTGCTTTTAAATAAACCGCCATCGGTAGCAGCATACAAATCGTTTGTTAAGGGCGAAAAATCCATATCATGAATATCAGCATGAACATACGGTGTTTGATTTTCGCCTGTCCAATGGGCACTTATTCCCCAACCTGTCCCGCTATTCGTTGAACGCCAAATATTTATTCCACCCACAAAAACAGTATTCTGATTAGTCGGATTACAAGCGAGTGCCAAGTCATACCAACCCTGCCCTTGTTGAGAAACGCCGCCGACATCATTTGCTAAGATATTAGGCGATGTACTTCGACTTACCCAGCTTTGACCCGCGTCCGTCGATCTGAATAAGCCTGAATAACCGCCATACGGATTGGCTCCTACCAAATACAATGTAGATGGGTCGAGCGTAGAAGCCGTAATTGCGGTTCTTCTTGTTTGCGAAGATAAACTGGTAATTGTTACCACTGCCCATGTTTCACCTGCATCGGTTGAACGCATGAAACTATTATTTGAACTTGCATACCATATTTTCCTGTCTATCGGATGAATATCCAGATCACGGCAACGAGTCGGAGATTTTTTTACCCAGGTTTTACCTGCATTCGCAGATTTGTAGATACCCTCACTTGTCGCCGCAATAACGATATTCGAGTTTGTGGGATCAACTAAAATTTTAGCAACGCTTTCAAGTTGGCTTGTTTGCCATGTTAAACCTGTTTGTTGCCACGTCAATCCCCCATCAATTGACTTCATTATACCTATACTGAAACTTATCCGAAAGAGTTCTCTTTGGTTAAAATCAGCAATACCCGAGCCCCAATCATCACCAGTGCCCAGATAGACTATATTCTCATCATTTGGATCGAGTGCAATATCATTGACAGCAAGACTTGGTAAATCATCTGTCATAGCTTTCCATGTTTTCCCACCATCAATTGACTTCCATGCTCCACCACCAGCAGATCCGACCCACATAAGGTCTTTGTTCTTCGTTGAAAGAGTTACACAGTTCAATCTGCCTGCACCACCACCTGATGTTGGCGAGCCACTTGGTCCTACGGGTTTCCAATTTGGTGTTGCTACAACTTCCAAAGGATTGTCTGCCTTTGCTTTGGCATGAAAGGCATCTATTTTTTTTCGCTCTATGTATGAAATATCCGGTCTTGGAAAATTACCGTCTTTGTCCACACGTTTCGACCAAAAATACTCCCAACGTTTATATTGTTTCCAGCCCGGAATTTTTAATTGCGTTTTCGGTATATCGGCAAAGTAACGCTCATACTCACGCACAACTTCAAAATAATTTGTGCGATCAGGTTTATTTTTCACATAAACTTCGTCGTTAGTTTGAGCCCCGAGAAGTCCGCCGCTCCCCATAAGTACAATAAAACACAGTACTCTGCCATGCGTTCTCCACATACGCTGCTGCTCCTTTTAATATAATGGTAGTTATGCAAGATAAAGTAACATGAGGAAATTTACAACAGTTTGTTTCATTTAGTGCTCTTTTTACTCGAAAAGCGCAAGTATTTATACCTACAAATGCCTTAGCTTCGCGTGGTATGTTTTACTTTCCTTATTTTTGTTGTCATTGTTTCACAAACATTCTATAATAATGTTCACAGTAATTGTAGTATTAACAACACTCCTAGCAATTATGCTCATTGCGGTTGTACTCATCCAACCGGGTAAAGGTGATATGGCGGCAGGATTCGGCGGTGTGGGTATGGGCTTAGGTTCAATGTTCGGTAATAGAAGAGCAACCGACTTATTAACAAAAATAACAATTGGTTTGGCGGCATCTATCCTTGTGCTTTCCGTCATAGCTAATAAATTCATGACTAATGAAGTTGCCAGCGAAGCTACTCCTGTTACACAGGGTGCTACCGCCTCACCGTCGCCTGCACCGGGTATTCCTGTCCAACAACAGCAACAACCTAATCAGGCACAACCGACACAGCAACAACAGCAGCAAGGTCAACAAAAACCCTAAAATTTAAGGTTTTTTAGATATCCTAATACCCCTATTGAATATTCAATAGGGGTATTTTAGTTTATAGTTATTTGTTTTGCACCATTATAAGAATATACGTCCCCATTATACATTGCATCGGCACTTGCAGCACCCATAGTAAAAGTACCCTTTGTTACTGCTCTTGCCAAGAAATAGAAATTTCTTTCCGTATCGGAAGCATAGGTAAAAAAGTGTATCCTATCATCGCGTATATCAATATGATTAAAACTCGCATTGTCTTTTATCCATGAAAGTTCTGGCACAGCACCTACTCTCGGATTCTCAATCTCAAAGCCGGCCGGTAACATATCGGATAATACCACATTTTCTATATACTCCCCATTTGTACAGCGTAAGGTTAGTTTTACCACTATAAGATCGTTTTGTTTGAAACTGTTTCCATTTATAATACTTCCTCCTCTATCATAAAAACCTTTCCTTACTTTTATAAATCTATCCTCATCCTTAATGGCGTTTTGTTTACTTACTCCTTCAGTCTGCCAAAAGTAATACATGGTACCACCGGAGGCATTTATCGTAATATTATTATCTGCCAGGCGATTATTCCATACAAAGTCTTGCCCATTTGCCTTTCCGATTTGCTTACCTGATGAAAACACTACAGCTTCCGCCGATGCACTCTGATTGCGTGATAGTTTACCGAAAGCTAATAAACTGAACACCGATTCTTGAGTTGATAAATATTTTTTATTCTTCAATTCGAGTGATAATTGTTTTGACAATGTCGGTATCTGAGGATGATTCGGATCGGTATCGACAAGGCAATTAAGTACAATTCCATAGTCTCGAATAAACGAGCCGAAGGTTCCTCCAAATTCCGTTTCGGACTTAATATTCTGATCAAAACCATTCGGCAACAAAAGTCGAAATGATGAATTATCGCCAAGTTGTTTATAGGTTGCCGCTAATAAGTACTTTCCATCGGTGGTTAATAGTTGTACATTAGTTTTTACATAATTCATCGAGGCAATATCTTGTTTTCCATAAAGAGCCAAAACATAAAGCGCATAAGGTACAAAACGAGGAATATAATTTTTCACAATTCTTTTCCCGGACTTATCATACATACCGTACTCAAATGTTTGCTTATCCTTAACTATATATTGAAGATAATGCACCAAACGTTTACTTACAGACTCATTAACTTGAAAACCGTTCTTTTGAGCCTCTTTAAAGAAATGCGCAGCATACACACTTACCCAATCATTTTCCTTTTCCATACCGGGCCAATACATAATACCACCATCATATGTCTGTAAAGCTTCAATTTTTCCGATTGCCTCTTGAACATTAAACATAGGATCGGAAGTGACTGTTTGATGAGAATGTAAGGATTTTGCCAAATCGGCAAAGTATATTTGTGGAAATGCTTTTGAAATGGTCTGCTCAGCACATCCATACGGATAACCCAATAACTCCGTTATTCTGTCCGAAAACTGTATAAATGGCGATCGGCTTACAATCAATTTTGATTTAATTGTATTGCTCAAATAATTACCATCAACCGTTATGGCACGGGATTCACCTGCTTTTACCGACCCCTCGCCCGATTCTTTCTGAAACCCACCTATAGGTCTTACAGAAAGTTCTGTTTTATCCGTAAATGTCTCTCCATTCGACGAAACTATAAAACGAACCGTCGCAGTTCCGGGTTCATTACCTGCGACTAAAACAAATTCAGCATTTTGTTCCGAATTGGCAGGAATTGTAATATTTTTTTTATTTGTTGCTTGAACGCTTATCGAATTAGCCGTTTGACATTGAATTGTAGCGGAGACTGATTTAGTTGTTGTATTTGTTAATGTAATAGGTGAAATCACTTTATCACCGGGGCTTATAAAACGAGGTAAACCACTACTGATTACAATAGGGTCGGCAACGCGCATCGTGCTATGTGCAGAGCCGAATGAAGCATCCTTATATGCAACAGCCATAATGCGCAATGCACCCGAAAATTGTGGTATATCGATGGTAGTTTTAGCTATTCCCGCCCCATCGGCTTTTAATATACCGCTCCAGATTGAAACTAAGTTTGTTCTTTTTGTTGTGAATGGGTTTACGCGCTTGTTCAGATCATAACCATCACCACCGATGCTTGAATAGAGTCTGGAAAATTCTGGGAATAAAAGCGGATATATATTATAATTATCAACTTGTAATGCTCTTTGCGCATAGAAAAAATCGAAGGGTGCAGGAGTGCTGTAATTTTTTAACTGCAAAATTCCTTCGTCCACAATAGCAATGGTAACTTTACTATTCGGAACACCCGTTTTCACCGTTATGGTTTGTTTCTTACTTCCTCTTGAAGATTCGGGTGCTTCTATAACAACAGGAATATTATTCTGCTTTTTCGTTACTTTAAGAGATTGATAACCGTATGCAACCGTTAACGGCAGTGCACCGTCATCAATCGGCTTTATAAGAGTAACGGATATATAAACATTAGGTAAATATTCCTCTTTAATTGGTATTGTGAAAGAACCTGATTTTTTGTCTGTTTGGACTGTGAAATAATCATGTACTTTGTCCCTTTCAATACAAACAAGCAATTTCCCTGCAAAGGGTGTTTTACACAAAACAGAGGCTTTTTCACCGACAGTATAACTTTCTTTATCAGTTTCAATATCAATAGTACCTTCTTTACTTACCTCGAACGAAGTTGATTGGGTATTCCCCCAACCATAAGCATAGAATTTTTCCGATACATATTTAGAAGCACCTTTCCTATACACTCTTATTTCATACTCACCTGAAACCGTCGGTATAAATGAATATAAATACTGATTACTTATGGAAACGGTTTGTTCCTTTACAACCTGTTCTTGTTTCTGTGATACAACTCTATAATTACTATATACTTTTTCAATAACATTATGCCAATTATGTTTAATTATTTTTATTTCCGCTTCGGAATTTATTAATTGTTTATTTTTTGAAAGAGCAACTATAGGAAATATCATTTTTGTATTCGTTCCTACATAGTCATCTGTATTTTTTATCCCAAAAAAAACAGATTGAGTCCATATTTCAATATCTTTTGCGCGATTAACCGGTCTTCCTGTTTCATCGAACACAGTTGTATAAAATCGTCCGCGCAACAGTCCCAAATCATTATATTCTGCGGGGATTTTTATATTGTGACTCATATTCCCTTCATCATCCGTTTTTCCTTCCGTTCTTTGTTTCGGTATATCCCGTGTTTCATCATTATTCATCTTAAATGTAAAATCACCATATCCTTTTGCTGAAAAATCGACAGGCGAAATTGAAAATTCGGAGTGTACGGTTCTATTTGCGGCTGGCGGCCCAAACAAATTCATCGCTTTTACATTTACTGTGATTTCATCACCGGGTTTTGCTTGTTCTTTATCGCCTGTTATTGTAACGGAAATTCTATCAGGCATAAACTCCTCAACTGAGATATAATTCGAAGTTAACAGAACATCATTGCCGGAAAGCAGTTCCGCACTGTATGTTCCTGTAACAATACCCTCAGGTAATTTTATTTCCGTCTCAAAAGCCCCCTGTTCATCCGTCATAAACTTCATTGACTTGAATTCGGTACCATTTGGTAATAATAACTTTAACTTCACCGGTACATTTATTACGCTCCCCCATTTTTTATCGCGCAAAATTCCACTCAAATAAATACTCTCTCCGGGACGGTAAATATTTCTATCCCCGTATAGAAATGCCTGATAACCTGTTTTGTTTTCCTTTATCCCACCAATCTCAAATCTTGATGTTTCTGTTTTTGTTTGAGATAAGTGCATTATCGAATAGTCATCACCATTACGAGATGTAATCATTGCAATTTCTTCTCCCGGGTATTTACTTTCTATATTCGAGAAAACGTGTACACCATTCGCATCAGTTTTTCCCTTTGCCAATACCTGATTGTTTTTCGATATTAACGATAATTCTACAGATTGCAACGGATCGGTATTGTAGATTGAATTTGCAAAAACAACAACTTCATTATCGGAATATTTAGCAATAAGTCCTACATCGGAAATCGATATAATTTTTGCAGCGCTCTGCCATCGGTCTTCTGTCGAAGATACTTTAACAAGGTAAATACCCTTTGCAAGTGTTCTATCATCGAAACGCAAATCGAGTAATTTGACATTACCTTTTTTAGGAAGTGACGAGGTTTTCACTCTTTTTTCTTCGATAACACGCCCAAAATTATCTATATCCATATCTCCATAATTATTCCACTCTTCACCGGTTACATAATCGCTCCATCCCCTGCCCTCTCTAATAAAATGCATGATATTATTATCGAAAACTTTTGCTATCGTAATAACAACTTCCGGAATGGCGGAAATAGTTAAAGCAATTTTTTTCTCACCTCTCGAGGTTAAATACATCCCTTTACTTGAAGTAAATGCGATTTTTTCTTCCATCTCTCCGAAAGTGATACTTTGCTCGAAGTTACTCCCCATATCACCACCAAGAACTCCTCGCAATGTTCCAGAAACAAAAAGTTTATAGGATTCACCCGCAAAGAAATCTCCGCGTACTATAAATCCTTGCTCAATTGTCTCCACTTTTATTGAAGCATCAGGGTTTACCGAAACAATTGCACTTAAATCAGCGACCGATGGTGTTTGGGAAGTATTAACTTTAATATATGTTCCAATTCCGTCATTTTCAGCCGCTACGTCTGTTATTCTGATCGATTCTATTTCGGGTACTTCAGACTCGATAACGATATCATTACTTGTCGGGATATTTCCGCCAATAACATTGATTCCGGCTAAAGCGGTTATTTCTATTTTCTTTTTTTCATTTTCTGTACCCGGATCAACAATCGATATATTTAATTCATTGGTAGAGCCGAGATTGCTCATTACCGTTTTTACTTGATTTCCATCAATTTTAACTGATAATTTCCGAATGAGTTCTTCGGAGTCCACACCTTCCGAAAGCGGAATTGAAACACGTAGCTCAGGCAATGAATTTTGGGCTGTGTTTCTTGTCCAGAATATCGACGCTTT
>JALHLL010000037.1 GCA_022844575.1 bacterium | reverse complement strand
TAAAACCGGCTACCGGGCCTACATATATTCGCGGTGGGGCTTTCTTTGGATTCAAAGGATCATCCAACTCGTCTGCCGAAAATCTCCCAATATCGCTGCAACCCCACCAACTCATATTGATGACCATTAAAAGTACCACCACGTAGAATTTGCGCATTATTTAATCCCTTTCCATGAAGATTTGGAACGTAAAAACATATTATTTAATAATCGAAGTATTGAGGCACTATAACCTATATGTAAGCACTCTGTGAAGAACTTTACTCAAATTTAACAGAAAGAGTGTCACCGTACAAATACTATTTCTAACCTTTCGTAAAAAATTGGTAGAAAAAGTACTTTTTAAAGTTTTTTCCCCCCGTTTCAGCTCAAATTTAGCCACGATTCGCCACTTAACAAGAATTTTTGTGTCGGTTTATGAAAGGAAAGTCATCGTTAATACATGTTCATTTACGTTTAGGAATAACGCCTACATCAACGTTGTCTGTAATTTTGCTTTAATATTTACAAAAATTGACTTCCCCTATATGAATGACTTTGTCCATTTACATAATCATACACATTATTCACTCCTTGATGCCGCATGCACACCCGATCAACTTATACAGGCAGCTAAATCGGATGGTCAAACGTCAATTGCCCTAACAGACCATGGTGTCATGTTCGGTTGTTATGAATTTTATAAAAAAGCAAAAAAAGCCGGCATACAACCCATTCTCGGTTGTGAAGTGTATGTAGCGACCGGTACTCGCTTTGAAAAAAACTCTAGGAAATCAGGTGTAAAGCAACGGAACTATTATCACCTTGTATTATTAGCTAAGAATGAAATCGGCTACAAAAACCTCATGAAACTATGTACTTTGGGGCATACGGAAGGGTTTTATTATAAGCCGAGAATTGATCGTGAGCTACTATTTACATATCGTGAGGGTCTCGTCGCGCTCTCTGCCTGCATGTCAGGTGTTATCAATGCCCCACTCATTGAAGGAAATTATGAAGAAGCAAAAAAAAGCGCAATCTGGTATAAGGAAACCTTTGGTGAAGATTTTTATATAGAATTGCAAAATCACGGTTTACCTGGTGACGATATCGTTATGGCACAAGCACCACTCATCGCCGCTGAAGTGGGGATTCCATTGATCTGTTCTAATGATTGTCATTATATCAGAAAAGACCAAGCTGTTGCCCATAATGTTCTATTAAATATTCGAGATGTATCAGCTGCAAATTCCGGACAGATTGATATATATAACCTCAGATATGGAAAACCGGAAATGTACTTCAAATCACAACAGGAAATGAAGGAAATTTTCAAACAGTATCCGCAGGCAATAGAAAATACATTGGCTGTCGCCGAGAAATGTAATGTTGACTTGAAAACTGATCTGAAAATGCCTATGTTTCCTATCCCGTCGGACTCAAAAGCAAAGGATTTGGACGAATATCTCCGTGAGCTAACGTATAAAGGGTTGGAGAAAAAATACCCCAAGATGACCCAAGAGATACTCGAAAGAGTGGATTTTGAATTAGATGTCATTAAGAAGATGGGTTATCCTGGTTACTTTTTAATCGTGCAGGATTTTATTGCTGCAGCAAGGGCAAAAGGAGTGAGTGTCGGTCCCGGACGAGGTTCCGCGGCGGGAAGTGTCGTTGCTTATGCTTTAGGTATCATTAATGTTGATCCCTTGAAATACGATTTGCTTTTTGAGCGTTTTCTCAATCCCGACCGAGTTTCCATGCCCGATATTGATATTGACTTCAATGATGAGAAACGAGATATCGTTATTGAATATGTTAAAGATAAGTATGGCTCCGAGTCGGTAGCGCAGATAATCACCTTCGGAACACTTTCAACGAGAGCCGTTCTAAAAGATGTTGGGCGCGTACTTGGTGTTGACCATAAATTAATCAATGAGATAACCTCGAAGATACCTGTTGTATTAGGCAAGGTCACCCCGCTTAAGGAAGCCCTCGAATTGCCTGAATTGCGTTGGGTAAATGAAAGCAATGATCCCAAAATGCGCGAAATGATAAACTATGCGCTAACACTTGAGGGGTTGGCACGAAATACTTCGCTCCACGCGGCTGGAGTGATAATAGCTCCGGGGGATGTTTCGGATTATGTCCCTCTCTATAAATCATCCGACGGCGATATTGCTACACAGTTTACAATGAAAGACATTGAAGATGCAGGTCTGCTTAAAATGGACTTCTTAGGACTAAGAACTTTGTCAATCCTTGATAACATTGTCGAGCAAATTAAAGTAAACCATAATATTATTATAGATTTAGACGCTCTCGATTTGGATGATACCGCTACCTATGCATTACTTGGAAGAGGGAAGACATTAGGTATATTTCAATTTGAATCCGATAAAATGGCTGAATATATGGCTCGCTTGAAACCGAGCAATCTCGAAGACCTAATCGCCATGAATGCTTTGTACAGACCGGGTCCAATGGACAATATTCCGGAGTTCATTGACAGGAAGCAGGGTAGAAAAGAAAATTCATATTTGCATCCTTTAATGGAAAAGACGCTTTCCAAAACGTATGGAATTATCGTTTATCAGGAACAGGTGATGCAATTAGCCCGTGACTTAGCCGGATTTACTCTTGCACAAGCGGATACGATGCGGCGAGCAATGGGAAAAAAGGATGCGGCGACAATGAAGAAGTTAGAAGAGGATTTTATTATCGGGGCTACGAAGAACAACATCAGCCATGAGTTAGCTTCTGAAATCTTTAACTTATTACTCAAGTTCGCTTCATATGGTTTTAACAAATCGCATTCAACTGCCTATGCTTATTTGGCTTTTCAGACTGCATGGCTGAAAACACACTATACCGCCGAGTTTCTCGCTGCAAATATGGCATCGGAACTGAATGACTTAACGCAACTTGTAAAACTCATACATGAAGCAGAAGAGTTCGGGATTACTGTCGAAGCACCGGATGTAAACAAATCCTATGCACATTTTAAGGCAATTGACTCAAAAACAATTTCATTTGGTTTGGCAGGTATAAAGGGAGTCGGAACTTCGGCAGTAGATGCTATCGTTGCTGCACGCAATGAACAAAGTGAGGGACAATTACATGGTAAGCCTTTCTCGTCAATTTTCGATTTCGGCGCAAGAGTCGATCCGAAGCATGTCAATAAAAGAATGCTTGAAGCCTTGATTCTCGGAGGTGCTTTCGATCCACTTAAAAACGGCCATAGAGCACAGTTGATTGCTTCGATTGATGATGTATTGGACTATTCAAAAGCTATTGTACAATCGTCCAATTCGACAATGGATTCGCTCTTTGGAAGTGACGACATAACAACTACAATTTCCGAACCCCGATTATACTCAATACCACCATTTACGGAAACCGAAAGGTTAAGAAAAGAAAAGGAAGTTCTCAATCTTTTCTTAAGCGGACACCCGCTTAATAGATGGAGCGCCCACATTACGGCATTCTCCTTTGTAAACTTATCGACAAGGGAACACTCGTCCATAGGCAAAGGTAGTCAGGTATGCGGTATGATTAAGTCTGTAAGAACACGTTTGGATAAAAGAGAAAACACTATCGCATTTATAGAATTTGAAGACTTTAACGGGCAAGGTGAGATTATTGTATGGAGCGATAGTTACAAGTTATATAGCAGTCTTTTAGTGGAAGACACCGTAGTTCTTGTACGTGGAAAAATTGAGATTGTAAACGATGTTATGAAAATTATTGCAGATGAAATTTTACCTATTCAGGAAGCAATTACAAAATGTGCTCGTGGTTTTACAATTCAATTGGATCTGGAAGAGACAAATGAAAATAAATTGAGTGAACTCATGCAGCTATTAGGCAAAGATGAGGGTAAATGCGTTTTATCTTTCGTTATTAAAGAGAAGGGAAAAGTCAGGTCACGGTACAATATGCCGTCAGCATCATTACCAATCTCACAAGCAACCTACGAACGACTTACAGATATTTTTGGAAAAGCGAATATAACTTTTGAAGTTTTCTGATTTGATGAATACAACTATCACAAATTGATAAGCGTTGATAAAAGAGTTTTCTGTATCAGGAATTTTTTGTAGTTTAGTTTTGCAGCATATCAAAAATTATACCATTCTAGGGCACAATCACAAATTGTGTCAAAGTTATGTTTCTGATTCAGAATATTCTTATAGACGAACGTATTGTATCAGGCAACTTTGTGTGTGAAACAAACAAGTGTAAGGGTGCTTGTTGTACACTACGTGGTGGTGGTGGTGCGCCCCTATTGGAATCTGAAGTACCTCTTATTGATAAATCGCTTCCTTTTGTATTACCGTATCTAAATAAACAATCACAAACAATATTGGAACACGAGGGCTACACATTAAAAGGTGACGATAACTCATTGGAGATTAATTGCATTGACAATAAGGACTGTGTGTTTGTTTTTTATGAGAATGAGATTGCGAAATGTTCATTGGAAAAAGTTTATAATGAGGGGAAATCGCATTTTAAGAAGCCGCTCTCATGTCACCTATTTCCGATACGAGTACGAAATTTCGGTGGTGACTTTTTATCCTTTGAGCCCTTTGATGAATGCAAGCCCGCTTCAGAATATGGTAATGCACTCAATGTAACAATTCGCGATTTTCTTAAGGAACCTCTGATTCGTCTTTACGGAAACGATTGGTATGAAAAATTGCAGGAGTATGCTCAACAAGCTGCAACATCGGAAGGAGAAGTACTATGAAAATGTCATTAAGTCTTTCAGCTACATTACAACAAACTCTTACACCGCAACAGATTCAATATCTTAAGTTACTGCAGTTACCGATTTTACAATTGGAACAGCATATAAGGCAGGAAATTGAAGAGAATCCGATGCTTGAGGAAATGAATGAGTATGAAGAAACTGCCGAATATTCCGAACCATCATTTGAACCTGTATCAACGCCCGACATAGTTGTATTTTCAGAAGGTACAGACTATCATGATAATAATGACGGATATGATACCTTTCAAGATAATGAAGCCCCATTATTTAACGAATCACCTTCCGACCCTTTTGAGTTTTACGAAGTAGCTTGGCAGGAAAATTCTTCAAAAGAAGGGGGAAGGGATTATGATGATGATGATGATAGCGGATATGGATTTCAAGTCAGGGAACATAGAAGCTTCTTTGAAGAGCTGTTAGAACAATTTCGACTTTTAGGTGTAACTCGACTTGACAAGATATTAGGCGAAATTATTATCGGTAATCTTGATGATGACGGATACCTTCGTCGAGATATAACCGAACTATTGGAAGAAATTAATGATGAAATCATTGAACTGAATCATGAAATAATAAAAGAGGATAAAAGAAAAGAAACAGAACCTGAAGTTCAGATAACAGACCAGTCCAATCCGGCTTTACAATATGCTTTGGATTCATCGTTCAAATCGAGTGCAGAACTCTTCAAAAAAAATGGAAAGATAAGCTCTCCTTCAACAGTCAATCTATTACCGTTGGCGAAAGTGGAAGATATTGAGAAAGTACTTTCTCTCATACGTCAACTCGACCCGCCCGGGGTAGGTTCGCGCACTGTCCAGGAGTGTTTATTGGCTCAATTGGAGATGGATGACGATCCGGATGATGATCATTTGAACGCCATTCGTGTTCTGAAAGACACATACGATAGCTTTACCATGAAGCATTATCATGTTATTATGCGGGTACTTAGTATTTCCGAGGAGGAATTAAAAGCGGTACTTGATATAATAAGGAGGCTTAATCCCCGCCCGGGTCATGGTGATACGCTCGGAATGACAAGCACGGTTATACCTGATTATTCCATAGAATATGATGAAAAAACCGATGATGTTGTTATTTCAATAAATGATACTCGTATACCGGAGTTGCGTGTAAACAAAATGTATGAGCGACTTAAACGCGATGCACGAGCCAATAAATTCAATAAAGATACCAAGGTTTGGTTACGTAAAAAATTCGATGATGCTAAATTTCTACTTCAAGCAATTCAGCAAAGAAAAATAACAATGTTAAAAGTAATGACCGGAATTGCCGGCTTACAGAAAGACTTTTTCAAGATAGGTCCTGAGGGTTTGCGTCCTCTTATATACAAAGATGTAGCTGATGATACCGGATTGGATGTATCGACCATTTGCCGTATAGTAAACGGGAAATTTGCTCAAACGCCCTATGGTACTTTTGAATTACGATATTTCTTTTCGGAATCATTGCCTTCGGATGATGGTGAAGAAATTTCGACTCGGATTGTAAAACAGAGAATTAAAGAATTAGTCGAATCGGAAACCAAAGGAAAACCGATGAGCGATGAAAAGTTAACGAAAGAGCTTAAGAAATTAGGTTTGAATATCGCGCGAAGAACGGTTGCTAAATATCGTGAGCAGTTAAGGATACCTGTAGCACGTTTAAGAAAAGAATTATGATGTAAAATGAAATTGAAGATTTCATTCGATTATTACTCGCCCCAAACAAATTCAAATAACATTGATGAAATTGTTATAAGAATTATAGAATAGGAAACAGAGACTAGAACCATATCAGTATTAAATTGCTGAACTGTTTTTGCGAAGACATCTACAGTCATTTCAATACCGGAAAAAATAACAGGTAACAGAATCGGAAAAACCAAAACGGGGAATAATACTCCCCTACCGTTTGCCTGAGAAATAATTGCGGAAATTATAGTGCTTGCCGATGAAAGCCCTATAGTTGCAAGTAAAGCGGCTGTGACTAAATACAATATCGAGTTAATATCTGAAGCTGTAAACAACATAAACAGTATAATAGCTATGCTGTTAAGAAAAGTACCAAGAAGAAAGTTATAAAGTAGTTTACCAAAAAAAACAGCGAGCGGTCTTGTTGTTAATTGTAATAGTAGGCGTGTACCACGTTCCTCCTCCGAAACAAAACATCGTGATAACCCCGTCATACTACCGAACAACATCAATATCCACAATAGTCCTGCAGATATTTCAGGTGTAAGTGACTCATCTCCGATACTAAAAACGATAGTAGTAACTGAAGTTACTATAAATAATGCAATAGCTATAATGTTATAACGAGTGCGTATTTCGCTACGTATATCTTTTTTTGCTATTTCGATCGATTCCAAAAGTAATGACACAAGTATCCGTTTTTCGTAAAAGAATTATCTGTTAAAGTGCATTACCGTTGTTGTACCCGAGCTTGAGGAATTGAACTGCACATTAGAAGCCAATTGACGCATAAGAAAAACTCCTCGTCCGTGTGTTCGGAGTAAATTACTTTCATCTCTCGGGTCGGGAACGTCTTCGGGCTTGAAACCCGTGCCATAATCTTTTACAGAAATAACAATACTACTCGTTTTGCACTCGATCGTTATCTCAACATTCTTAGTGTGATCGGATTTATGTGCATGAACAATTGCATTATTAACTGCTTCTGTAAGCGCAATCAGTATATTAAACAAATTTGATTGCGGTAATGATGTACAACAATCAATAGACGAGATAAACGGCTCAATCTCCGCTATACGTTTTGTATCACTCGGAATGATAAGAGTCGTTTTTTCGTTTTGATGGGAATATGTTGAGAAAGCTGTTGACATTCTTCAATAAATGTGCTTTGCAGATCAGTTATAAAAAGATAGTTGTATATAAAAAGATATTCGGAACATAACGTATTGCTACGCCATTAACTGTTTGCCTTTCATACCAACCGTTTAGCGAAATCCTCGAACCTCCATTAAGTGCATAATCAAATTGCATTTCAGGTCCGTAAAATCTTTGTACTGCGTCGCTTGAGATGCCGGTTATACCACCGATAGAAAGTGATTTCTGTATGAGAGCATAATATCGTGCCCCTATACCAATCGACCAAAAAGGCGTACTATTCCGAAAAATAAGCATTTTCACAAAGTATTCATCATTTCTGCTCAAAGGCGTTTCCGAAAAGTTATTCCAAAAAAGTCGCCCCCTTTCAAAATGTCGGCCATAGAGACGTATTTCCGCATGAAAATCGTCAGAGACATTAAGTAGAACTGAATCTCTGAACGATATTTGCCTGAACGAAAAACTTTTTACATCCGATGTAGTTTGCTCAAAGTCGTAAACTGTATAATTTGCAAGAACTTCAAATCTTGGCTTTGAAGTTAGATACTTACTTTTTATAGTAAATGAAGGAGTTAAAGCTATTATTCTGTTCCAATTATTTAATGAACTTCTTTCTTGTTTAATGAAAACAAGGTGCATAAACTGTAATCGAGAAGAAAGAGAGAATGTAAAAATTTCGCTAAACCTATGTGAATACTGTATTTGTCCAAGCATCTGGAGTTCATCCCTATCATCAAAATTCGCTTCGCTTGGGGTATCGTATCGTAACAAAGAGAGATTACCGTCAATTTTTATCGAATCATACGTAGCAATCTTCCAGAAGGATTCGCCAAACAACCTTACTCTAAACGCATTATTATCTCTTTGTGTTTCTTGCCGACGAAGCAACTGCTCATCATTTGCATTTATTTCAAACTCTCTTTCGATAGAATTCGCTTCATTTCTTCTGAAGAATGAGATACCTACCCTTTGCATAAAGTTTTCAAGTTTCAGTTCAGTACCAACTGTCATTAAAAACTGAAATTCCGATAATCCCCTATTGACTAAAGTTTGCAAAGCTCCGGTAACTGCGCCTCCGTATCTCCTATTAATTCCGGCATTTTCCACTTGCAAATCGAAAAAAGTACGTAGAGTTTTACTCACATTAAGCCCCAAGCGAGTAGATATTCCGTATCTATCTTCCAATCTCTTTTCAACTTGTCTCGTTTGTTCTACATTTACAAAAGTATAAAACCCTCTCTCCTGGCGTCGAAAATATCCCTGAAGAGACAAATGGCTTGAGCTAGTATCTCCTAATGAAACAAGTGTGAACTGCATTTGCATATCCGAGTTTGTTCGCTGTTCATCCAGTAGCCGTAAATCTCCGGTAAAATTGATGGAGTAACTGAAATCATCCAAAACTCCTTCTCGGATTCCTGCTTCAATTATACCAACCTTGCCTGTTGCTCGGATACCTAATTGTTTATTTTGCTCCATTCCTCCAAGTAACGATATGTAAGCATTCTCTATGGGCTGCCACCTTGCACCTACAGTAGCGGAGTATCGCTCCAAACTTGATAGTCCTATGTCCCGCGAATCACGAGTTACAAAAACAAATTCGCGCGAGATGAACGAAAAATTCGTGTCAATAGGAATATCATAATTAAAGGATAGACTCTGCTCATCCCTTGATGCGGCATTAGCACTTACTATAGTTGTACCGGTATAACGTTGGGAGATCATGAAGTTACCAAGCCCTGTACTCCATATGCCCTCTACTTCTCCGCCCGTTACTACTGTATTGGCAATTTTTTCGGTTGAAAAACGAAGAGTACGATTTGCAAGCGGTGCATCACTTATACCACCCTTTTTCCCTACTTGCGAATAACAATCGTTTACTATACTAACAAAGAGTATAGTAAGGAATACACGGAAAGTGACTTGTATATGATGTAAGTTAAAAGTTGACTGCACCACAATTCTCACTATCCGTAACTTATTGGTGTAGAAATGTAACCTTAAAAGAAAGTCATCATTTTTGAATGATGAATGCCGAAAAATACGTAGTTTTTCGGAGGGAGTCGGTTTATCACTTAAAAGTACTGCTATGAAAAGAAGACAATTTTTCAATACACCCTTCTCTGATTTAGACAATAAGTCTGCGCAACATTCTAAAAATGAAAGAGTGCTGTCGACAGGACTTACATCATACTCACAGCCGTTAACTATAAGTGATGCTCACCATTTGTTAAGACGAATCACATTTGCTCCTACAATGGCAATGTCCAACAACCTTGTAGGTAAATCTGCTGAAGAAGCTGTTGACCTTTTATTCGGCGATAGCGTACTACCATTGGATAACAAACCAAATTGGATTGATGAGGTGACTGAGAATCCGAAGGGTGCCGACATTTTTACGCAGAACGGCATTTATTCGAAATGGTCAAGTCAATTTTCCAATTTTCAGTCATGGTGGATTGGTAGAATGTTATCTGAACAATTTCCATCGGCCGAAAAATTGACAATGTTCTGGAGCAGTCACTTTACATCCGAGTTCGTTTTTGATGAAAGTTATATTCCTCCTCAACAATTATTTCGTCAATATCTGGTTTTTCATAATGATAAACTCGGATCGTTTAAGAAAATGGTTTTTGATATTACGCTTGATGGCGCAATGTTAGTGTATCTTGGCGGTAATCTTAATGTAAAAGGAAAGCCGAATGAAAACTATGCACGCGAGCTATTGGAATTATTTACTACGGGTATCGGACAATATACCGAGGGTGATGTTCAGGAGGCAGCACGTATCTTAACAGGTTGGAGAGTGGGTATGTTTAATGATGAACCGGAATTTAACGGTTATTATGCTTCATACTTTTCGCCGGATAGACATGATGTGGGTGCAAAACAGTTTATGGGTGTTACTATACCGGCACGAGATGGGGATTCCAATACCGAATATTTAGTTAAAACACAAGAAATCCAAAAATTGGTTGATATTATATTTGAAAGAAGAGCGGATGCCATTGCCAATTTTATGGCTCGTAAGTTATACCGTTATTTTGTTTATAGCAATCCTAAAATTAGCGACAATACGATTATTCAAGAATTGGCAACAGAATTTAAGAACAATAATTTTGAAATAAAACCAACTTTAAAAAAATTATTGTCGAGCGAACACTTTTATGATTCTGAAAATAGAGGAATACAGATTAAAACACCCCTCGAATTTATTGTAGGATTAGGCAGACAATTAGGCATTTCCCTCTCCGATCCGACGGGACAAGCCCGTACTCTTGAACAATCAATAATGGATCCGCCTAATGTTGCGGGTTGGGACGGGTATAGAACATGGATTAGTACAAAAACATATCCTGCTCGCAGAAAATATGCAGCTGATACAATTAATTCTTTGAGTAATAAAAACCTTATTGATTTTGCCAAACAGTTTCCCGATTATATGAATGCTGAGAAATTAACATCAGCTATAGAACTATTTCTTTTACCTAAGGAAATAAGTTCCGATAGACATAAATTGTATCGCGATGACTTATTATTACAAAAGCAACCTGATTATGAATGGGAAGCAATGGTAAATGCCGAAACGCCGGCCGCAAGAGGAATTAAGGCACTGTTATTAGCAATAATTAAAGCACCCGATTTTCAATTATGTTGATTTACTTAGAAATTTAAGACCAAAGGGGCTACTTATGAAAAGAAGAGAATTTTTACGATATAGTGCGGCTACTGCAGCCATTGCTCCGGTAGTAATTGGGGGATTACCATTAATGGCGGGCGATCCGGCAATACCATTAGGAATAGAAGAAGAGAACGACGGTGTACTTATTATTATTCAATTATTCGGCGGTAATGACGGACTCAACACTATTATACCATGTGATGACGATAAGTATTACTCTTTGCGTGACCCCGTAAGCGGCATAGGTGTAGCAAAAACCGCTGCAAAGAGGATTCTTACATCCAACACATATATGCACCCCGCCTTAATGAATAACGCATATAAAGATGGGTTTATGGGTATGTTTGAAGAAGGGCGGCTAGCAATTATACAGGGTATCGGATATGAAAATCCTAATTTATCGCACTTTCGCTCAACAGATATTTGGCTAAGCGGAATTAATAGTTCAGATCCGAACACACGTTTAACAGACGGCTGGCTCGGAAGGTTCTTTGCCGATTCATTGCCCAATTTCCCAACGGAAATCCCAGATCACCCATTATGTATTCAAATAGGTGGAGCGGTCTCGCTTTTACTTCAGAGTGAAAAAGGCGACATGGGTATCGCTTTGACAGATCCGCAAAAGTTCTTTGAATTAGGTGCAGGTTTATCGCCTGATGAAGAGCAGATTGCAGGTAATTCCTCTTATGCAGATGAATTCAATTTCGTGCGAACTCTTGCATTACAAAGCGACAGATATTCTCAAGTGGTAAAACAATCATTCGATACAGGGAAAAATTCCGTTGATTATAGGAATAATGCTCTTTCGCTTCAGTTGAAATTAATTGCACGATTGATAAGTGGCGGACTTAAAAGTAAAGTTTTTGTATGTAATATGGGCGGTTTCGATACCCATGTTCAACAACAAGATGTCGGTAATGGCGGGCTGCATCCCAACCTGTTAAATACTATAGCAGACTCAGTAAGCAGATTTTCTGAGGATTGCCTTGCTCAGGGATTCCATAACCGCGTTATAGGAATGACTGTTTCTGAATTTGGCCGGCGTCCTTATGAAAACGGTTCCCGCGGCACTGACCACGGCGCTTCTTCTGTACAATTTGTGTGGGGACATCGTGTAAAGGGTGGCGTATATGGTAAAAATCCTGATCTGCAAAGTTTAGATGAAAATAGTGATTTGGTTTATCAATATGATTATAGAAAAGTATATTCCGAAATCATTCAAACATGGTTCGGAGGTACAAAAGAAACGGCTGAAGATGTATTGCAAGGCAGATTTGTACCTCTTGGAATTCTTGATACCCCTATATCATCCATATCTCCTTTTGATGAAATTTCTGAAAACAGCACAATGGTTTATCCGAATCCGAATTCGGGAAATTTTACGATAAAAACAGAAATAAAATTTGCATCAGCTATAGAAATTACAATTTACGAAATGCGTGGCAAAGCTGTTTATCATAATAATATCGGCTATGTTCAAGCAGGGTATCATAGTTTTTCCGTAAATACAAGTATTACTCCGGGTATGTATTTATGCGAAATATCGGCGGGAGTACACAGGAAAACTTTCCCTATAACAATTTCGCAATAATTTCATTATAATTCTATTCATTCACGCACATGAAATATTATTTACTGTTATTTGTATTTCTACTTTCTTGCACAAGTTTGTTTGCGCAGTTTCCTGCAAGTTGCGACCCTGCGAGTGCAAGGGCCTGCACGGGGAATGCGCTTACATTAACAGTAACAAATGGCAAGGGTGCGCATTATGTGGATGTAAATGGCTATAGGGTAAGAGATAGATCCCAAACAATGATGACTTTCGAGGCATGGATAAATCCTGAAAGACAAGCGGGTAGAATACAGTTTATTGCCGGATTGTGGGGACCGGCAAATGACAATAATGATGTATGGAGATTATACTTTGACCAGTCGGACAATCTATCATTTGAAGTAAATGGCGATGGTACTAAACTCGGTAGTAATGATAATACGATTGTCAAATCCCCCGCTTCCAATCTTTATGGAAAATGGTCACATGTAGTTGCCCAGTTTGATGGAAATACTGGTTTTGTACTACTGTATGTTGATGCTGTTCTTATGGGAACTGTAAGAAACCCAACCTATCCTGCTCAATACTTACGTCCCCCCGAAAAGCAGGATTTACCTCTGCAAATAGGCAGTACAAACGGATTATCAGACAATGAGAACTTATTTAGAACATTTAAGGGGCAGATGGATGAAATCCGATATTGGAGTAGAATATTACCTCAAACGGAAATTCAATGCGAACGTTATAAAAGCCGAGTGGGTAATGAGGCGGGTTTAATTTTTTACTATCGTTGTAATGAATCGAACTCTATTTTTACATTATGCGATGTAACCGGAAAAGGTTATACGGGTAATATGCGTAGTGGTGCAAGTTGCCAAACATCAAATAGAGATTATCCGCAAACTCTTATAAGCACTTTGGCACAAATTGATGAAGAAGTGCGATGTGAAGTATCACGAACGTGGACTTTTTCTATCACTGATACAACAATTTGCGGAAATAATATTTCATTACGTATTGAAGGTGCCGATCAGGCAGCATTCAAACTTGACAGAAATTCCGCTTCATTAGCTTCCAATGTGCCTACTACATTCACTCTTACTTTTTCATCTTCCCTTGTAGGTACACTAAACGCAGTATTAAAAATACGTTCTACAAATCCGTGCGGGAAAGAAATATCAATACCGCTAAAAATAGTACGAACAACAGAATTAAATGCGGATTTAAAATATGTTAATTATGACACATTATTTGCAGGATGTTCAAATCAGCTTTATAAAGATCAAATTATTAAGATATGTAATTCGAGTGATAAAATCGGTCAGGCGAGAAATGTTACCGTTTCAGGAATAACAGCAACAAATCCGACAATATTCTATTCCGTTAATACTACATATCCTTTAATAATACCGCCCGGCGAATGTAGGGATATTACGGTACGTTTCGCCTCCCCGAATGCAATAGCAGGTGAATACCTTGACAATATAAAAATCAATTCAGATGACAGATGCCCTGGTGGCCTAAGTATTGGGGTAAGGGGTGTCATAAAAGAAACGATGTTATTAACGAGTCCGGGCAATGCTAAAGTAATTATTGACTCAATGAAATTCGGTACTTATTGTGTTGGTCAGCTAAGTAATCCAGCTTATTATGTGTGGAGAAATAGTACCGAACGAAAAATATTTATTGATTCGATAATTACACCCGACGGTTTCCAACACACAAAAATTCGACTTCCGTTTACTATTGAACCGAATAGAGGATATCAGTTTAATGTCGTACGATTTTTCCCTAAAAGACAAGGACCGTTCCGCGATTCGATAGTGTTCCGATGTCGTCTTGAAGGTTCGTCGTGTATTATAGAACGAAAGATATATGTTACAGGATATGGTTATGAAGCGGATGTGGAATTTACTGAAACAAGCGCCAATGCGGGTACTTGTGTAGTCGGTCAAGAAAAAACATTTACCATTGAAGTAACAAATAAAGCACCGGATGGTATTCGAGCTTCATTTTATTTTGAAAAGGGTGAGGCATTTTTTGATATTACGCCCAAAAGTGCAAATATTGCAAGTGGCGGTTCAGTTACTTTAACCATTACCTTCAGACCATATTTGGATAGTGTTTATACCGACAAACTCTGTTTATTCGAACAACGGTGTTTTACAACAACCTGCATTCCCCTAACCGGAAAAGGGATTTTGGAAATTTTCAAATTTGAACCAGCAATAATGCGAACGGAAAATGTAATCGGCTGTGGTGAAGGATACGATACATTGTGGGTTAAAAATATTTCGGATTTACCTCAAGATTTATCACTCATAAATTTAAGTAATCCATCGGGGCGTTATACTGTCGAATTTCCGAAACCCCTACCTGCAAGTTTAACATTGCAGGCAAAAGGCGAGCAGATGTTCATATTTAAGTATGTACCGAATGATACGACTAATGATAGAACCGATCCGGCTTTTTTACGTTTTACGAGCAATGATTTTGAGTGGTCGGCGCCGATGCTCGGGACATCGGCAAATCCTCGTTTATATGTAACACCTATAACTGTATTCGGTTCGGTGGAAATAAACGATATACGGCGAGACACAATTACGATAGAAAATATTTCAGCTGTCCCTGTTCGCGTTGACAGGATGTCGATACCAAACGGATTTACCATTTTATGGCAAAACAAACCGTGGGGAACAGTATTAAAACCCCGCGATTCCATTCTTATTGAAATCGAATTTGCACCCAAGATTGAACAAGATTATACAGGCAATTTTACTGTAAGCTCGGACTCGATTTGCAAAACATCCCGAATTGGTAAATTTGATGCTAAAGGGGTGATATACCGTTTACAAGCTCCGAATACCTTTGTGCATTGGGGCTATGTACGACCTTGTGAATGCATCATAAGAGAAATACCGCTTATCAATGAGTCGGAAGTTCATGACATGAGAATTACTTCGCTTGTATTTGATACTACAGGGATTCCGGGCGGTACACCCGATTTTTGGACTTGGACATCTACTTATTCGCCTACCGGAACATTGCCGATTATTGTTCCTCCTGATACTAGGGATACATTAAGATTGAAATTCTGCCCAAGAACACCTGCTGAAGATAAATATGTGGATTGTGCTACAAAAATGAAGTTTAAAGCAGAAGGAGCAGGTTGGCAAGGCAATTATGAAACGGATTTGTATGGAAAAAGAGCCTTATTATATAAACCGCTTCCTACCTTTATTCGTTTTGCGCCGACACGTGTTGATACGCTCTCTACTCCGCGAATTGTAACAATATCTATTCCCCCAAGAACCTTAAACCCGAATCAGGAGACCGTTATTATTGATTCGATTTCGTTTGAACCGGAAGAAAGAGTATTTACATACAAAGACATTGCGAACAGACCATTTCCTCTCACTGTAGAGCCCGGAGATACATTGCGTGTTCGCGTCGACTTCAAGCCACGCGCTCCGCGTGAATATTCGGCACGTTTACGTTTGCATACAAGCAAACCCTGTAATGATATAGATACGACAGTTTTTGTAACAGGTGATTCCTTTGCACCTGCATTCGGATTGGATTTTGCATTCGATACGGCAAGGGTACAAATTGATACATTCACAATCCCCTCATGTGATACATTACGTGTACCTGTATGGAGTTCACGAAATGTTCCCGCCGATTTGGTGGATGTATTTTTACGGATTGGACACGATACATCAGAATTACAATATGTCGGTGCTGAATCTCCCTACCTCGGGACAGTTTGTAACCCAAGTTATCTTCCGACAGTTATTAATTCAGCCGGTCCTTTTTCGGGAACTTCTTTAATATGTAAAAACTTCTGCAAAGTTGATTCTCTATCACCTTTTGTGTTTGCTAAGTTCATTTCAAAAACTAATAATCGTTCCGATACAAAAGTTACGATTGATAGTATCAAATTCGATACGGAAGAGAGTATTCGATTTAATATAGTTGCGGGCAGTGATGTCGGTCGTGTAATAGTACAAAAAACTGATATTACCATACTCAATCCACTTATAAACTTCGATAGTGTTCGTGTTTTGGATTGTAGAGATACAACCGTTTCCGTTATGAATATAGGAGATATGCCTGTTATCATAGACACATTACCTAATCTTCCGGCGAATGTTAAAATCATTTCAACGTCCAAACCTAAAGACCAACCGATAATTCCGGGTGATACAATGACATTTACAGTTCGATATTGTCCTGTACGATCAGATTCCATAATATCGAATATTCGTGCTCGGAGTTTTGAGCCATGTGCTGTTTATGATTCGGTTCTCACGCGGGGCAGTGGTTATGCACCTGATATGTATGTATTATTCGGTATTGACCCAACATTTACAATAGTAGATACCATTTTCGGTTCGTTCAATGATACGGTTACGGTGCCCCTTTATATCGAAAAAGATATTGCGGCAACATATCGGGGTGAAACATATTGGATGAAATCTTTATCGTTCATGACAACGCTTTATCATAATCCGACTGCGCTGAAATACCTTAGTCATTCTATACCTACTGCTTCAAACGTTTCCGTTACACCTGATTCTATTACCATTTCGTTTGAAAAATTAGATACTCTTGCCGCAGGTAAACTCGGCGAATTTAAATTTAAGGTTGTTATACCGGATACAAGCATTTCATCTATGTCAGTGCGTACCTATGATTTCAGAACAGACTCACTACAGTTTATTGATGTATTTCCTTTGGGTACTGCAGCTAATTGTAAAGTCGGAGGTTTATGCGGAATAACAACACTGAAGTTTATCGGATTAAAACCTTCATTACAACAAAACACCCCCAATCCTTTTTCTGCTCAGACCATAATCGGGTTTACGGTACAAGAACGCGCAACGGTAACATTAAAAATTTATGATGCTCAGGGCAAGGTAGTTTACACAGCTTTAGATGGTTCGGAAACTTACTCATCGGGTACATATGAAGTAAGAATTGACCCTATTCATTTGGAATCGGGTGTATATTTTTATGAGTTTCAATCTGGTATATACAAAGAAACCAAAATGATGATTTTGGCAAAATAATTATTCAGATTTTAAGACGCTTTTCTTCTTGTTGGGAAAAGCGTTTGTACAGCCATCGGAATAAGTATCAGATGAAGAATAAATGCTTTATCTATTTCCCTCATTCTTGCGCGGAGAAAAAATATAATAATATAAAAAAGCGGTAGTGTGATAAGAGCATTGTTTCTTAGAAAGGGATGTTTATCTTTCAATTGTTGTAATGCAAACGGTATAAATACTCCGAGTGATAAAATCCACACTATAACCCATTCGGGATTATTGAGATTATAAAGATAATCCGTTCCAAAAAATGAAGACTCGAATGTACTGTGAGGGTGCTGCCCGACCCATACGTGTAACAATAAAGTAGTTAATATAAAAACACTTAATAGTAAAAAAGTTCTCGACAAATGGTTTACGATATTTGCCTTATTATCAAAGAAGCCAACGAAATAAAATATCGGAATAAGTATAGCTTGTTCTTTATTCAAAGATGCTAAGGCAATCGTTAATGCCGCATTAACAAGATTGCCACGCAGCATAGCCGTAAAGGCAAATGCAAAAAAACACAAATTAAGTATATCTCCTATTTCGTCCCATCCGGTAATAGAAAATGGAAGAATGACAACCCATAACAATACACTTATAATTGACTTTAATTCTTCCAAATCGATACTTCTAAAGAAGGAATACATACTCAATAAAGTAAGCCAATACGTGATAAAACTAAAAATACAAACGGCAAATAAAAACGAGTTTTTTTGATTGTCAGTACATAAATTCGTTACCTGTTTTATTTGCTCAATACATATAGTCGGAAAAATTCTATAATTATAAAGATTTTCGGCTGTATGATTTAATACGTGGGTATGTCTTTCCAATTTCTGATCAACATTAAGTATATACCTTTCTTTTGTTACAAAAAAAGTTATCCCCAAAGCAATAAAGAAGAAGAGTATATATATTTTAAATCGCTCAATCATCGGATTTTTATTCTTAAAAGCAAAAGAGCCGATGCAATACATCGGCTCTTTTTACAAAATACTGAAAAATATTTTTATGCAACGCTTGCAAGAGCTTCCGTCACTTTATCAGCTGCATCTTTCAATGTTCCCGCTACTAAAAATTTCATACCGGAGTTTTCAAGAATTTCACGAGCTTCAACAGCATTCGTACCTTCCAAGCGGACAATAACAGGTAAATTAACCGTTACTTTTTCCAATGCCTGTAAAATACCGTTAGCAACACGATCGCAACGTACAATACCACCGAAGATATTGATAAGCACAGCTTTTACATTAGGATCGGATAACATAATACGGAAAGCATTGGCTATACGCTCAACATTAGCTCCACCGCCTACATCCAAAAAGTTAGCCGGTTTTCCACCCGCCAACTGAATAATATCCATAGTTGCCATAGCCAAGCCTGCACCATTTACCATACATCCTACATTACCATCCAATTTGATGTA
>JALHLL010000036.1 GCA_022844575.1 bacterium | reverse complement strand
CGATTGATGCACGGGCTCAATATTAGGGAAATACGGTTGAGGTGCGACAATATATTTTGCATTGAGTAAGTTCAATACAAATAGGTTTGATATTGCTCCACCACCGCCTTGTCCTGCCACATCCATCAAATCCTGATAAACACGCATTTTAGCGGAATGATAACCATGCGTGTTCTGCAAAAGGAAATATGCGGGAA
Source organism: bacterium (assembly GCA_022844575.1). Taxonomy (GTDB): domain Bacteria; phylum Bacteroidota; class Ignavibacteria; order Kapaibacteriales; family UBA961; genus UBA2353. The sequence continues at coordinate 19,440 of JALHLL010000036.1, read as the reverse complement.
TATTGGTCATTCCCATCTGCAAATAAGAAAAATCTGCTACACGATATAATGATTTATCCTGCTCCAAGAAGTTAACAAATTCGGGTTTTCTCAATTCGGATTCTTCCGGTTTTCCTACTTTATATTCCAATCCTCTATAATCAACTCTCCATAAATCAATTACCAAAAGAATAGTAATCGTGGTAAAGAAAACTCCCTTATTCATTCTACCTGCAACATACAGCCAAACAAGAACAGCTGCAACGAGCATAACAAAACCCGTTTGCAACCAATCGCTTGACATTGCTTCATAGATTGCTCCTATTTTCTCTTGTGGAATTTTTTGTGATTGTTCAACTGCCATTTTATAGGAGGACTCTATCATTGACGGCATTATTAAACTGATAACAAAAAACAATCCTGATGCCGCTAATAATATCATTAATGATTTTTTTGTTCCTTCCGATGTTTTTGCACGCCAATCTATAATTGATTTTAAACCGAAGCCGGCAAGTATCGGTACGGCAAATTGTATCATGACCAAAGCCATTTGCGGTGCTCGGAAATTATTAAATCCGGGTACATGATAAAAGAATAAATCGTAGAGAATAGGGAAATTTTTACCGAATGATAGAAACACCGAAAATAACGAGAGTATGGTTAATGCCTGAACAAGCGCATCTTTCCTAAAGGTAATAACACCTATTATTGCAAAAGCCAATACGAATATTCCCATATAATTTGCAGCATCCGTAAAAGGCATTTGCCCCCAATATGTCTGCTCGAACGGTGCTTTGGTAATTCCAGATTTTTTCAATTGCATTTTTCCGTAACCGAAATAATTCGGTACTAAGAATGTTACTGTTTCTTCAGGACTAAATGACCAATTTGTACAATATTCATAATCAAAGCCACCACCCTCATCTTGCGTTTTACCTTTTGTTTGCTCAATAGGAGCAGTACCCCGTGTCGAATACGGTTTGTATTCCATTACACTTAAATATCTATCGGAGGAAAGTCCGAATGCAAAACCACCTGCAATAGCCAAAATAAGACCGCTACGAAGCACACCAAGTGGTTCGTTTTTTGTAATAATTCTACTTACAAGTTCAAAAACCAAATAAATTCCGAATGTACAAACGCCGTAAAACATCATTTGTACGTGGGTTGATTCCGATAGAATATGAACGGCTATAATAAGTAAAGCCGTATATAATATACTGAATCTGCTACGGAGCTTTTCCAAGCACATTAATATAAACGGAAACATGGAAAGTGCCAACGGTTTCGTATTATGCCCTATTACTATCCAAATTATTATCCATGTGGAAAAGGTGGCGGCAAATGCAGTAAAAAACGATATGTACCTCTCCATATTTTTTGTTCGCATAAACAGATACATACCTGCTGCAAATACCATATAAAAGAAGGCAATCCTCATTACATCGCTACCGAATAATGAAGCAAAACCCCGATTTACCATAAAGAAAATCTTGCTCGTAAAATCATACCAACGATCGCCTGTTGTTAATAATGCAGCATAGCTCGGAAGTCCACTGAATATATAGGGATTCCATTGCGCAAATTCTCCGCTTTCCTTTGCTTGTTGCAGATATGTTGTAAAACTCTTCGAAGCTATATTATCGGAAGAACTGAAACTACCGCCTGTGAATAGTACCGGCGAAAGGAAAATAATAATTGAAACTATGAGAGCAAGTATATATGCCGAATCACGATACTTTTCCGGTATAATAGCCGTTGCAGATGATGTTGTTCCCTTTTGTGCTTGGCGCGAATTTGAAGCCATGTATTAACTATCCTTTTATAAAAAAGTACATAAATCGTTTTTATCGTAGAATTGTAATTCCCTGTTGTGTATAACCCGAAGGCATTTTTAATGTAATAAAATATATTCCGTTTAACCATTCTTTTGTCGGCAAATTAATATCGCTACCCTCGGTTTGTACTTCCGTTTGTTCCCAATTTCTTTCATATAGCTTTTCACCGCTCAATGAAGTGACATATACGGCATACTCCCCTATCTCGGCAGAATTTATTGTTAGCATTACGTTTTCGCTGACGATAGGATTTGGCGCTACTGTAAAAGACGGTACTGATAGTATTGAATCATAAAGAAGTCTTTTACCGCCTTCTTCACACAAAATTAATCGTAGGAAACCGTCGTGTACAGAATCAACTCGTGCCGATGTTCCTCTTGTCCATCGGAAACCGTTTACTCCCCATACGATGGAATCTTGCTCAATGCTTCCCAACAAAGCATCACCTATTATTTCGGTAATAAGCGAATTGGTATTCGATCGTGTAATTCCATCGCCTTGTACGACAATTTTATTTTTTCTTGTATTGGGTTCTTTTGTAACGGTTAAACTTCCCACTGTTGCGCGTTTCGGATAAAATATGCGCTCATCAATAAGTATTTCCGCTCTGAATCCTACATTTTCAAGTACAGCATCAACCGGAGTCATGCGCATCGTAATCGGAATGGAATAATCAATAGTACGAGGATTAAGCACACTATCAATCGGTAAATAGATATAAGTACGTGTTGTTGGAATACTCAGCGCTCGCACAGGTATTTGCCTTTCTTCAACACATGGATTACTGATATTAAAAATGAGCATATCATTTCTGCTTACAACAGCCGTCGGCGCAAAAATCACTCTAAATGATATTTCTCCGTTCGGGGCTATATCGGCAGGTAAACTATAGGGCTGTTCCGCTACAATCGAAAGATCAGCGTAATTATCTCTCCACACTACATTATCAATTCTTATGGTACGTGAACCTATATTTTTTAATGTAAGACGATCTTCAATAAGAGATTGCTCCTCAACTTTCAAAACTGAAATAGTAGGAGCCGCCAATAATGTACTTGTTCTTTCACCGTACAATTCGGTAGAAAGCTCAACTTGTTTGCCACCTACCGTTGCCACAGATATAACTGTGGCAGTTTTTGCACCATCCGTTGTTATTGTAGGAAAGAACTCAACTTGTCTTATTATTCGGGATTGCGGCGTGAGTGTTGCCGGAAATACCATCGAATTTATAAATCTGAAAAACTGTTTATCAGTTCCCGAAATATCCATTGAATTTATTGTGATGTTCGCTTGTCCGGTATTCGTAATAATAACACTATCCAATGATGTTTCGCAAAATTCCGTTCTACCGAAATCAAGTCTGTTATTTTGTTTAACATCCGCAATTATGCCAATACATTCAATAATAACTGTTTGTGTATCGGCACATGGTTGCGATATATATACCAATAAAGTATCTCTGTTAATACCTGATTTTGTTATTGGGAGCGTACAGGTGAATTGCGAATTTCCGCCTATAGGGATTGTTAATTGATTCGGCTGCACCGTCGCAGTATTTTTCGGAATAATACTTCGAATTATGATCGGGGAATTTTCCCCATTCGTAATATCTACTTGTCCCGAAGCATTAACACCGAGAACAGTTTGCGGTAACGCAACAAAAGCGGGTATGCCAATTTGTAATTCTCTGCGAATTGCATTCAATGGTCTCGAAATAATACTAAAATCCTTATCATCCGTATATATTATCAGTATTCCCGTATTTAGGCCATTGATCGCATTTTGTGAGTGGAATCGTATTATATACCTGACCGAATCGCCTGCCTTTACGATACTCGGAATTGCCGGCTGCTCCGTTATAAGAAAACTATTCGGATGTGCACCCGTTATAATAGCAATGGAATCAAGTTTAATATCATTCCCACCCTTATTATACAATAGCAATGTATCGTTTATTTCCGTACATCTGTTCAATACTCCGTAATCTATTGATGATTTTGATGTTGTAATATTGGAACGATACGATTTGCCCGCAATAAGCATTGTAGCCGTGTCAATACAAGAATTACTTGATAGTATAGATGCAATACCAAGAATGGCGGTATCTTTAGCTTCTATTGTGGGCATATACTCCACTGTTATTACTATTTCCGCTTGTGGCGATAGACTCGTCGGTAAATTCGGATTGGTGGAAACTATTCTGAACGGCGGATTCATCGTAAAAAAGGATGGGGGTAATGATGCGTCGGCACTTCCGGTATTTTTTAGAATAACAGTCATTTGTGCATTTTCGCCAACACGAACATCATTAAATTGCCCCGTTCCTGTAAATTCTAATTGGGTTTCTATACCCTTCGCATTTATTTGTAGAATGTCCTCCGAATTACATTCCGGCGTTCTTATAATAAGTCTCGTAGATGTACTTCCTTTTGATTTTGCCCGATACGTTATTTCAATAGGCATTGACATACCGGGAGAAAATGATTGCGGTACTGTATAATTTATCGAATAATTGGAAATATCCTCTATAGTTATTAATGAAGGGTTTATCGGAATGCTCGATTTATTACGATAATATATTATTCTTTTTTGCGGGTTATTTATACATAACATACCAAAATCAATAGTCTGTAATTCATTTATATCCGTTGTATTTTCAACAATTCCGACATCAACCGTATCTCTATGTATAAATACCTTAATAAATACAATAGATCGGGTTGGATCAGGGTCATTCGTTTCAATAATCAATTCATCTTCAAAATCCAATAATTTACTGTTAGCAGGCACTTGCCATGTAAAAGTAAAACGTCCGGTATCATTCGGAGCTATTCTCGTTTTGTCAATAGAATAAGAGAATCCCTGATTGTCTTTTCTAAAGCTGATTTTGTTTAATCGTAATTCTTCACCGCCTTCATTCCATATGCGCCCTTGCTTCGGTTTATTATCACCCGGGCATAATACACTGTCTAATCGTACACTATCATCAACAATAGCTATTGGTGCCTCTCGTAATTGGGCAATATCGGCTGCCGCTTGCGACATTATACGAACCGGTTCTGCCGTGTAACCACCCGTCACATTATTTGGTATAATCTGCGTCGCTACCAAAAAGAAAATTCTCTCAGGATAAACGTTCTTATCTTTTAGGTCAATAGTGACAGTCCACGCATCCGGGGAGCCGGCTGGCATATCATTATACTCTCTCCAAGGTTTTCCTTCAGGTTTAAAGAATACGCGCGTATAAGTATTACCACTTATACCTTTATAAAGAAAAGTTCTCGGAACCACATCAATTCTATCAGTTCTAAGTCCTCTGAAAACTGAACTTCCCGTGGGAGTTTGAGAAATAGTTTCGGCATCATATCGTACTCTTCCTTCACCGCCATTGGGTATATCATTATTACCGAGACCACCGCCTATTACATTTGTATTCACATTATTTAATGCCGTTTTTGCCTGCATTGTGACTGAACCACCCGAGCCGCTCCCTCCCTCCGGTTGTTCATTACTTCCATCAGCACCTTGTGCAGAAAAATTAACCTCACTTATCTGATAAGCAAAAACCTTTATTGCACCACCACCACCACCACCTACTCCCGAACAATCCCCTATGCCTTGCGGATTACCGCCTGCACCACCTGAACCACCGGCTACAGGAACTAAACTCTTGTTACCGACAATATTTCCAAAAGACTGGTTTATACCCTCACCAACTGTAGCAAAGCCACCTCCACCACCCCTTTGTCTTTGACTTTCACCACTACCGGAACCGTAACCACCTATAGGATTTCCACTACCTGACCAACCACCTCCCGATTGTCCAAGCGGGTGTCCTGTACCACCACCGGCACATTCGTAAGCAGGTGTTGCACCGCTTTGCACATTATTAAGTGAAACTCCTAATATGCTCCCACTTCCTATGCTTCTATTTGTAAATGCATCTGAAGCAAAAGGAATCCCTGAACGGTTTCTTCCGCCGGGTCCGCCGCCGGTAAAACCATTACCACCATTTTGTCCGATAATACCCAAATTCAAAGGGCTGGCATCGCAAAAACTTCCACCGCCGCCGCCGCCGCCTACACCGCCATCTTTACCCAAAGCGTCCACCGAAATTGTTGTTCCACCGACCGCTCCTTGAAGAATTCCTTTTACAAGTAAAGTAAATGGCAAATACCCTTGATTTCCGTCATGATATGGATCTGTATCATTCCCTGAAACAGTATAAGTCCCGCTTCCGAGAAAAACATTATATGAATCCTTTAACTGATCATCATACCCCAATAACATTGCTCCGCGCGGTGACCTGATACCGAGAGCACCTTGCCCAAGCACCCTTTCAGATGTTTTAGAAGGATCAGTTTCAAAAGGACGGACTATATAAAACGTATCCGGGGTCGAAGCTATACCATTAACCTCCACATGAACGGGTATTCGGAATTCTTTTCGAAGCAATCTCCAATCCCAAGAATTGGGATATAAATTGGGTGCTTTTAGTTTAGGATGAATATAAATTTGGGTTGCTATAACTCTACCCTGCGAACTGACGATTATAGGCCCTATGATTACCTTATTCGTATCTAAAGGATTTGTACACTTCACCCTTATTCTATCGCCGGGGTTATTAAGATATACTTCATTGCTAGCATCATTATCAGTGCCGAATGTACCAACCGCATTAACATCCGCTATAAACTCTACATATGTATTCATACCGGGGGTACCTAAGTCCGGTAATATATAGGATAACTTAGGAACTTGGGCTCTTGCATTATTAATCGCAAGAATGATGATAATTGTGATGAAGAACTTTTTCATTGCACACCTATATAAAGTGAAGGCAAATGACTAATCATACGAAATGAAACAAAAATTACCGCAAAAGCGGAACAAGTTCGATGAAATATAAGGAAAAAAAGAGTTCAGTAATAATTTCCACACCGATGATGTGCTCTAAGAATACATCACCATAATGGCTAATGGCTGTTATCGGGCAATAATAAGCCGATTGCAAGAAGTATTCCGAAAAGTAATAGAAGTGAAGCGGAAAGCTGCAGCGAGTAGTTCAACTCTTTACCTATCTCGTTTTTTACAGAGCGTAATACGCGAAAAGCAAAAGGTAAACTAAGTATAGGAAGGAGTATGAAAAAATTATATCCACGGAATAGTAGAATGAAAAGCGGTATATAACTTATTACCGTTTGAATAGTTAATAATAATTCTGCATTTTTTCTACCTACTCGTGTTGCTATTGTCATCTTATCTGCTTTAATATCAGTTTCAATATCACGTATATTGTTTATAGATAGAAGATTCGCCGAAAGTAATCCTATCGATAAAGAAATAAGTAAGGCCGGTAAAGTCCATAAACCCGATTGAGCGTAATAGGTACCGCAAACAGCCGCAATACCAAAAAACAGCAGAACAAAAATCTCTCCCAAACCTTTGTAAGCAAGTGGATAAGGTCCTCCCGTATAAGCCCATGCCATTAATAACGAGAGTAGTCCTATAATAAGAATCGGAATCCCCCCAATCGCTACAAGTATCATCCCGAGTGCAAAAGTCAGTGCAGCTACATACATCGAAGCTCTTATCATCGTTCTCTCGGTAATAATACCACTTGCAACTGTGCGGGTCGGGCCTAAACGCTCTTTTGTATCGGCTCCCTTTCGGAAATCGTATATCTCATTGATAAAATTTGTCAAAATCTGAATAAGAACAGCACAGATAAGGGCAATAGATGCCGGAAGCAGAGAAAATACACCGTCATGGTATGCTAATGCTGAACCAACTATTACAGGTAGAATTCCTGCAGGAAGTGTTTTAGGGCGTATTGCCAAAATCCATGGCTTCAAAGAAATAATGCGCACGTTCAGATATTTTGTTTACGTGAGGGACACAATTTGGATATAACACATCGTTGGCATTGAGGTCGACGGGCGATACACACGGTGCGACCATGACTTATAATAAAATGAGTGAAATCAGCCCATTGTACCTGTGGAACAAGGGGCATCAGTTCCTTTTCAATTTTTTCTGCATTTGTTGTTGTTACAAAACCAAGCAAATTCATCAATCTTGTGACATGTGTATCAACAGTGATACCTACATTTTTTCCAAACCAATTACCAAGCACAACATTTGCTGTCTTTCTGCCAACACCGGCTAAGGTGGTGAGCTGTTCCATAGTATCTGGTAACTCACCACCGAATCGTTCTATTATGCCTTTACAACAGTCGCGTATGTTTTTCGCTTTGTTTTTATAGAAACCTGTTGAATGGATGTCCTCTTGTAGTTCTTCCTCCGATATATTCAGATAATCAGCAGGATTATGATATTTCTTGAACAAATCTTGAGTTACAATATTAACCCGTGCATCAGTACATTGCGCTGAAAGTATTGTCGCTATCAATAGTTCAAAACCATTACTAAAGTTTAATGCACAATGTGCATTCGGATATTCTTTTTGTAATATATTGAGTATTGTATTCATACGCTCTTTAGCGTCCGACAATTTCTTTCTCATCTCCTTAATCAATTAATCACGAGTCAATTTTTTATAGACAATTCTATGGGGCTGATCGGCAGCAATACCCAAACGTTTTCGCCTATCTTCCTCATATTCAGTATAGTTACCGTCAAACCACAGTACCTGACTCTCACCCTCAAAGGCAAGGATATGGGTACAAATTCTATCAAGAAACCAGCGATCGTGAGAAATTACGACGGCACAGCCCGCAAAATTTTGCAAAGCTTCCTCAAGTGCCCTTAAAGTATTTACATCCAAATCATTCGTCGGCTCATCGAGTAATAATACATTCGCCCCCTCTCGTAGCATTTTTGCAAGGTGTACACGATTGCGTTCTCCGCCGGATAAAACCCCAACTTTTTTCTGCTGATCTTGACCTGTAAAGTTGAATTTGCCGACATAAGCACGACTGTTAATCGTTTTATTACCGACCTGAAGAACATCATCTCCACCCGAAATCTCCTCATATACGGTTTTGTCAGGGTCAATAGGACGATTTTGGTCTATATATCCGAGTTTAACGGTTTCCCCTATTCGTATCGAACCCGAATCAGGAGTTACCTCGCCGGTGATCATTTTGAATAAGGTTGTTTTACCGGCACCATTCGCACCGATTATCCCGATAATTCCGCCGGGCGGTAAACTAAATGTCAAATTTTCATAAAGTAACTTATCGCCGAATGCTTTGCCAATATTTTCCGATTCAATGACTACATTACCGAGACGAGGCCCATGCGGTATAAAAATCTCTATTTCATCGTTTCTTTTTTCATTATCATCTTCAAGTAGTTTTTCATAAGCACTAATACGAGCCTTGCTTTTGGCATGGCGACCTTTAGGATTCAAACGCACCCATTCAAGCTCTCTTGCCAATACTTTTTGCCGAGATGATTCTTGTTTTTCCTCCACAGCAAGTCGAGCTTGTTTTTGTTCTAACCATGAGGTGTAGTTACCCTCAAACGGATAGCCCTGTCCCCTATCAAGTTCAAGTATCCAACCGGCTACATTATCAAGGAAGTAACGATCGTGAGTTACAGCTATTACCGTACCCGGATATTTATGAAGGAATTGCTCCAACCATTGCACTGATTGAGCATCAAGGTGATTGGTCGGCTCATCCAACAATAACACGTCCGGCTGCTGTAATAATAGGCGACATAATGCAACACGACGTTTTTCACCACCCGAAAGAACATTAACGGAAGTATCACCGGAAGGACATCTCAAAGCATCCATTGCCATTTCAAGTTTGGAATCCAAATCCCAAGCACCCAAATGATCTATCTGTTCTTGCAATTTCCCCTGCCTTTCAATCAAAGCATCAAAGTCGGCATCGGGGTCGGCAAATTTCTCGGAAATGCCTTCGTATTCTTTAATGAGATCGACAGTAGATTGAACACCTTGTTCCACTATTTCCCTTACCGTTTTTGAAGGGTCAAGTTCCGGCTCTTGCGATAAATAACCGAAAGTAATATCCTTATTAGCAGTTATCTGACCTAAATAATCTGTATCAACACCAGCTATAATTTTCAATAGAGAAGACTTACCGGCACCATTCAAACCCAAGACACCGATTTTTGCTCCATAAAAGAAGGAAAGGTAAATGTCTTTTAAAACTTGTTTTTGCGGTTTGTGGACTTTTCCTACACCCACCATTGAGAAAATAATTTTATTATCAGCCATAAAATTCAAAAAATTAGAACAATCGTTTAAAGTAGATTGGTGGTAAAATTACCGATGTATCGGTACAAAAATACGAATCCGCAACACCATTTAGATTACTTTGCGATAAAGTGTAATGCTGCAGAGTTCATACAATATCGTAAGCCCGTCGGCTTAGGACCGTCATCGAAAACATGTCCTAAATGCGCATCACATCGCGAACAAACTACCTCTGTTCTTACCATGCCGAGCGAACCATCTTTATGTTCTATCACATTATTCGGATGAACCGGCTTCCAGAATGAAGGCCATCCCGTTCCTGAATCGAACTTCGTATCGGATAAAAACAAATCATTGTCACAACAAATACAACGATAAATACCTTTTTTATGATTATCCCAATATGTACCTGTGAACGCTCGTTCCGTTCCGGCTTTTCTCGTTACATCAAAAGAAATCGCATTCAACTGTTTTTTCCATTCGGAATCAGTTTTTTTCACTTTTTCTGTTTTTACAAGCGTATTTTTTTCAACGGAGTAAACTTTGACACTTCGAGTATTTTGTTCATCAATCTTACCGGAATATGCTTCATTACAACTTTCTGAAGCAAACACCCCGATAATGATAAAGAAACTTAAAACAAACAAGCGGTTAAAAAGAAAATTGCGCATATTTTTCCTCATAAGTTTTTTCCCAATGACGAAAGAATAGGCGGAACTATGTTTTCGGGGATGCTTATTTCTGTATCATAAGCAACCGATTCGAGAAACAAACCGTTCGGAGGTGCCGTGTGTCGTGAAGGTTCCTGACATTCTTCCGTAAGGAATTGTTTTACATCGTCGAGTGTAAAAACATTATTTGCAACCGCGACAGCCGTTCCCACTAAACGGCGTACCATACTTCTAAGAAAATGACTGCCGACAAAACGCAATAGATATATACTTCCCCATTGTTGCATATCTGCTTTTATTATATTTACTTGCGTTGATACTTCTTTATTCTTTTCGGCACTGAATGAAGCAAAGTCATGAAAACCCGTAAATAATTCAAGCACATTATGTATTTGCTCCGGTTTATCCAATTTTTGCGGAGTCCATACAAAACTTCTTAAAAAAACTTGTTCATGCTTCGAGAGTTGATAAATGTATGTTCTTGTTACAGCATGGTGCCGTGCATGAAATCTCTCCTCGACACTTTTAATGAACTTTACATTCAGTCCGGCAGGAAGATTCTCGTTCAGTTTGTTAAGTACTGATTCAGTATCAATTCGTTTACGAGTATCGAAATGGGCAACTTGACCTATGGCATGGACTCCGGCATCGGTTCTACCAGAACCATAAAGAACTACACTCTCCACGATTATTTCACTTAAAGAATTGTTAAGGGTACCGGCAACGGTTTTAGCATTTTTCTGTATTTGCCAACCTGCAAATCGGGAACCGTCATACTGTATAATCATCATATATCGAGGCATTTATTACTTTTCCTTTCGTGTAGTTTGTTGGTCAATCGTGCATGGGGGGTTAAATTTGCGTTCAATTTTTTCTTTACGAATCGTTATAGCATGAAATCCACCAATGCGTCAAAAGTAGTAAAAAACAGTACCGCATCATCAAAGGAAATCGTAAATGGTATAAAAAACGGTAGTTCCAAGAAAAGTGCAATGACCAAAAAAACCACAGAGTGGAATAAAGATGAAGTTTTATATGACTATAGAATAGGTTACAGAAGTAGGCAGGCATCACTTCTCGGAAGGCGTGAAGTGCTTTCGGGCAAAGCAAAATTCGGAATTTTCGGTGATGGTAAGGAAGTTGCCCAATTAGCTATGGCGCGTTCTTTTGCAAAAGGTGATTTTCGCTCGGGGTATTACCGTGACCAAACGTTTATGTTTGCTTTGGGTATATCCGATGTTCAGAAATTCTATGCCCAACTATATGCTCATACCGATGTAGATGCCGAGCCCTCAAGTGCCGGACGTTCCATGAACGGGCATTTCGGTACTCGTTTTCTTAACGATGACGGTTCATGGAAGAAACAAACGGATATGTATAATTCATCTGCCGATGTTTCCCCTACCGGTTCGCAAATGCCAAGACTTGTCGGTTTGGCTTATGCTTCACGATTGTACAGGGATATTGAAGAACTGCGTTCATTTGAACAGTTTTCACGAAATGGAAATGAGATTGCATGGGGAACCATCGGTAATGCAAGTTCGGCTGAAGGTATGTTCTGGGAATCGGTTAATGCAATCGGCGTGTTGAAGTCTCCGGCAATAATTTCAATATGGGATGACGGGTATGGTATTTCAGTACCGAATGAAGTGCAACTAACAAAAGGAAATATCGGAGAAATTCTGCGCGGATTTGAACAAAAGGATGAAACCGGCGGTTATATAATGCATGTTGTTAAGGGATGGGATTACCCGACATTGGTAAAAACATACAGAGAAGTTGCCGAAAACGTTCGCAATGAACATATACCGGCAATAATTCATGTAATAGAAGTAACACAGCCGCAAGGGCATTCTACTTCAGGTTCGCACGAACGGTATAAATCCAAAGAAAGATTGCAATGGGAGCAAGATTTCGACTGCTTATCACGTATGCGTGAATGGATGATAAAAGAAGGAATTGCCTCAACCGAAGAACTTGACATCATCGAAAAAGAAGAAACTGAACATGTTCGATTGGCAAAACAAGCAGCATGGGATGCTTATACAAATCCTATTAAGAACGAAATCGAACAGGTTAGTCAGCTATTAGACATGTTGGCTCTCCAATCTTCACAGTCTGATAAGATTAACGCTATTCGTACAGAGTTAAGTTCAATACGCGAACCATTTCGTAGAGATATTTTTTCCGCAATCTCAAAAATTCTTGTTTTAACAAGAGCCGAAACATCGGAAGCGAAAAAACAGTTGATAGAATGGAAGAACAATGAACATTCTAAAAATCGTGAACGCTACGGTAGTAGTCTCCATAGCGGTACGGCTATGAATGTTACTACTGTTCCGCCGCTATACTCAAATGATTCAACTTCGATTAATGGTTCGGAGATAATAAACGCCTGCTTCGATAATATCATGGCAAACAATCATCAGGTGGTCATCTTTGGTGAGGATGTAGGCAAACTTGGCGATGTTAATCAGGGTTGTATCGGTTTACAGGAAAAATACGGGGCTTTAAGAGTATCGGATACAGGTATAAGGGAAGTAACTATTTTAGGGCAAGCAATAGGTTTATCAATGCGTGGTATCAGACCTATCGCCGAAATCCAATACCTTGATTATTTATTATATGCCTTGCAGTTAATGTCCGATGATTTGGCAACGGTGCAATGGCGTACGAAAGGTGGGCAGAAAGCACCGGTTATAGTACGCACACGCGGACATAGATTGGAAGGGGTTTGGCATAGCGGATCACCAATGTCAGGTATCATAAACTTAGTACGCGGCATGTATGTATGCGTTCCGCGTAATATGACGCAAGCTGCCGGTATGTATAATACGCTTATTCAATCCGATGAGCCGGCTATTATTGTTGAAGTATTGAACGGCTATCGTCTTAAAGAAAATCTGCCTGATAATATCGGAACAATGACAGTGCCTTTAGGTGTACCGGAAATCATTAAAGAAGGTACGGATATTACCCTTGTAACATACGGTGCAACATGTCGTCCGGCTATTGATGCAGCACGGATACTGGAAGAGATGGGTATTTCTGTTGAAATTATAGATGTTCAGACATTATTGCCTTTCGATATTCACGGAATTATAAGTAAATCACTCGAAAAAACGAACAGAGTAATATTTGTTGATGAGGATGTGCCGGGTGGTACGACTGCATATATGATGAAAGAAGTTCTCGAAAATCAGAATGGCTATCGTTGGCTTGACAGTACTCCGACAACTTTATCGGCTCAGGAACACCGTCCGGCTTATGGAACTGACGGTAATTATTGGTCAAAACCTGAAGCTGAACATATTCTTGAAGCCGTTTATGCAATTATGCACGAAACGGATCCGAATAAATACCCCCTCATCTTTTAGGATGGCGCAATATTCAAAATAAAAAAGCATGTGTATTATACAAATACACATGCTTTTTTTTATCCTACATTTTATTGTTCGGTTGAAAAGAGTTCTTATTCCTCAAAGAAATAATGTACTTCAACATCAACTTTTTCTGAAATGGATTTGCGGACGGGACAATTATCCGCAACATATATCAATGCCTTTTTATCAGCTTCATCATTCACTCCCTTAACGGTTATATTCACCACAAGTCGCCCTACCCTTCTGAACGGATCGGCAATCATGTGTTTTTCTACAGTACCGAAAGTTCCTTTAATATCAAGATTCCTTTTTCTTGCCTCAATACCCATTAAAGTAATTTTACAAGAAATTGTAGCCGTTGCAAGCAAATCCGTAGGTGAGAATCTGTCACCAAGCCCCTGATTGTCAATCGGAGCTGAGGATACTAAATACTCACCTGATGGTTCATGTTTGAGGGATACTTTCAAACTTCCTTCATAAACCGCATCAATTTTTACCATATATGTACTTCTATAAAGTAGTGGCGAATTATTCTTAATCCGCCACTTGTAAAAAACATTATTAATGAACTATCTGTATTTGTTTACTTACCCTTTTGGCAATATTTCCTGTGCGTATTTGTACGGTATAAGTACCGGAAGGAAGATTGTTGACATCAAACTGCAAAATTCCTGAAACTGTTTTTTCGGAATATATTTTTGTTCCGAATAAATCGAATAATTCCACAGTTGAATTATTCGGAACAGTAATATTAACGGTATTTTGCGCCGGTAATGGCGAAACTCGTATATCCTCCGTATTCAGTTCATCATCGGCAGAAAGCACACCTGCGAACCAATCTCTTGAGGTTTTTATTATATTGTCAGCCAAAGTTTTATCTTCAATTTGTTCTATACCAATACCGAGATACACAACTTTTCCCATTTTAAAATCATGTCTTATGCCGCCTATTTTTCCTTCATGCGCCCCCTCATACTGCAAAATGGGGTACGCTCCATTTAAGGGTGATACAACTTCGGGATATAGATTTTTATTATGTGCATCCACAATATTTGATTTTCCTAACTGTCCGAAAATCGGGTCATCGGCAAACATGGACATTTCATTTATTGTACTATCACCATCTGAAATGAACAAGACACTAAGATAGTTACGCAGGAACGATTTAGTGATTGTCGTACCATGAGCCCGTGTGTCATTGGAACCAATATCCCATGCTATATCTTGCCCTGCAATGAATAGGTTTACGCCTTCATCAAGTGCATTTTGTAATGCCAAAGCATTATCATCCGACATAGCGGGAAAAGACCAAGAAATATTATAGAAAATATTCTTTATGCCTGTTAAAGCATTATTAGAAAACAAATCGGCGAAAATTTCCGCCCTTGCGGAAGCACATTTAGCACTGCCTGCATTTGTTAACGATGTTTTATAATTCGACTCAAATTTTACAGCATCGGTATGCGAAATCAATAATTCATCCGCATTTGCTATCAAATTTATTTCTTTACGTAATTCAAATGCTTCGGGATATTTTTCAGATGAAATCTTTATTACATAATTTCCCACTGCGGCACTTGAGCCCGGTATAACGGAAGCATGAAGTGGTATTTCCTGATTCGGCTCCAAATCAATCATTATATTATCGCCCGAAGTCTTACCTTCCATACTTAATTCCGCTTTCCAATCATTCGGCTGAGTGGATGTAAGAGATATTTTTATGGTACTTTTTTCTTTCATTGTATTTTTAACCATAAAAGAAAAGTCGGATTTTTGCTCCATAGTACCAGATACAATCAATTTATCATTCGTTTTCATTGTTCCGAGTACTATTGTTTTTCCACCATCGGCTTTCACTTCTGCGCCACTATAAATTTCTTGCTTCGATTGTGTGATAAATGCTGCTATCTCACAATTTTCAATGACAAAATTATCGGGAACAGTATAGGTGTATTGTTTTTTCACTAATGTGCCTGTTTTCGGCGAATTAATGGTATCACCCCACTGACCCGTTATCATATGTCTTAACATATTATCATGGCTATAATTATTTTGAGTGCCATTTGTATAATCCAGCTGAATTCCTATAATCTTGCTTTCTTTTAATACGACATGTACAAAGTTTTTTGTTTCTTTTACATCCTCCGTATAATATGCCTCCACATTAACGGTAAGTTCCCTTGTCGTTTTATTAAAATTCGATTCCAAACCGACATTAACAGGGCTTGCCATTTTAAAAATGTCTCTTGCGGCATCAGTCCACGCATTTCTGGAAAGTGTTGTATTCGTCACATTCGGATCGAATTTATGACGAT
Source organism: bacterium (assembly GCA_022844575.1). Taxonomy (GTDB): domain Bacteria; phylum Bacteroidota; class Ignavibacteria; order Kapaibacteriales; family UBA961; genus UBA2353. The sequence continues at coordinate 3,063 of JALHLL010000036.1, read as the reverse complement.
TGACCGTAGCCATCGGATAACCGGGTGAGTTGGTTGCCAATTCCCTTAAAGCTGTACCGAACGGTGTTGTATAGTCAGGATAACCCGATGCGGGATTTGCAAAAGTACCCTCATGAATGTTTATGATAACCACACTGCCGACCGGATTATCAGCTTTAATCTTACGAGTAATTTCATGCCCTTCGGGGCAATAACCGCATCGCACGCCTGTATATTCCTCCAGAACAGCAACACGATTCATTTTTTCTGTTGTTACAAGTTCCTGTGCAGAAAGCAGAGTACAACAACTGAAAAAGACAATTACAGTAAGTAGATTTTTAACCATACTACGCTCCACAGTAGATTGTTAATAAAAAATCAGTGGCTTAAAAGAAACTCCACGTAGAATGTGGCTCCTTTTTCCGGTATGCTTTCACACCATACCTTACCACCTTGTGATTCGACTAATTGTTTTACAATTGAAAGACCTATACCCGATGAATGCTCACCTCCGGTAGGTCTGGCAGACAATTTAGTGAATTTTTTGAATAACTTAGGCATCTCCTCAAGAAGTATTCCCGGACCAAAGTCCTTAACAGTTACAAGGGCTACTTTTTTTGTTCTAAATTGCTTGTGAGGAACAACTTCAAGACTTACACTCACTGATTCATTCAATGACGAGTACTTAATAGCATTGGATAACAAATTTTTTACAATTCGCACACAGTAGTCGTGATCGAGTGTTACGATACAGGGAAAAGAAGGGTATTTTTCTTCAATAGAAATGCCTTTCAATCGTGCTTTTTCGGTGTACTGTGCTATTGATGAACGTACAGCATCTGTTAGATCTATTTTCTTAATTACAGGTTTGATTTTTCCTGCCTCAAGTTGCTGTATTTCAAGAAGATTGGAAATTGTGTCGAACATACGGCTTGTACTATTTTTTATATCGTTTCCAAGCTCAAAAAACATTTCCGAATCCATTTGTTTATACGATGAACAGATATATTCACCAATCATACGGACACCGGAGATAGGGCTTTTCAAGTCATGCGCTACCAAACCCAACATTTTATCTTTTTCGGAAATATACGCTTGCAATAATCTGTTCTTTTTTCTTAATTCTTTATTGGCTATCCTAATTTCTCCGGCTTGTTCCTGGAGTTTATCCTTCTGTCGCGAAATTTCATCATTTAATTCCGCTAACTCAACATTTTTAAGACGGTAAATTTCCGCTTCTTTTTTCGATTGTTCCGCTTCAAATACCGAATGAAGAAAGGACATCCTTTGCGATATTTCGGTATTAGCAATTGTTTTTTCTATTTCTAAACTCTTTTTAAAGTATTCAAGCGATTCCTTATACATTTCCCTCGATTCAAACAATTTCGATATTCTACTGAATACCGATTGTTCTATTGTTTTGGAACCAATCTCCTGCGCAATTCCCAATGCTTTTACGAGAATTGCTTCCGTTAGGTTTTCGTCAGCTGCGCTGGCAAATTCACCTGAAAAATTCCTGACAGCTTCGGGCACAAGTTCCGAAAGTTCTCCAAGATATAATAAAGATTCGGCTTCGCCCTCTTTATCACCTAATTGCCTATGAAAAATCATTGCTTGTTGCAAATGCTGAAATGCTTTTGTCGGATTACCAAGCAAAAGATAAATGCGACAGAGATTGCCATGCGAACGTGAAGAACCGAATTTATCACCCGCAGAATGCTGATACCGTAAGCTCATCGAAAAGCATTCGAGCGCGCTATGCAAATCATTGTTTTCGATATAGGCAGAACCTAAACCCAATAATGTTTGCGCGATCGTATTATCGTCTGAATTTTCTTCCTGAAGTGTTAATGCCTGCTTATATTTATCTATTGCATTGGGAATATCCTTAATCCGTAGAAAAGCCCCCCCCATATATGCCAATGAACGCGATTCCCCTATTAAATCGCCTATTTCGCGCTGTATGGTTAATGCTGCCTGAAAATGCTCCAATCCATGTGTATAATCGCTGAGACGAATATGTGCAGCACCGATATTCGTATGTACCATACTGATACCTTGCTTATCATTGATACCCTCGAAAATGGTTTTACATTCATTGAGAGTTTTTACTGCATCGGCATATTGCCCTTGTGATAAATAAATCGTTGCAATATTCTGTAATGTTCTCGCTTCACCGTAATTATCCCCGATTTCTTTTTTCAGGATCAACGATTCATTGTAAAATTCTATCGCCTTTGTAAACTCACCCATCCTCTGGAAAATCAACCCCAAATTAACTTGGGCATCGCTTATTCCCTGCTTATCGTTTATTTCCCTATGGATTGCCAAACCTGAAGTGTAGTGTTCTAAAGCGGAAGCATAATCGCCTGAGCCGGAATAGGCATTGCCTAAAAACACAAGGGTTTGTGCTTCTCTTGACTTTTCGCCGGCATCTTTGTAATAGACAAGCGCATCCTTAAACAAATCGAGGGCATTATTATGTTTTCCGACAATACCGTTTACAATACCCAGATTGACGAGAGATCGAGCAATACCTTCGCCATTCTTTAATTTACGATAAAGTTTTAAGGAGCTATTTGCGGAAGCAAGAGCGTTTTCATACTCTCCAAGCCGGATTTCGGCGGTTGTGAGTATTGAGTTTGCACGAGCGAGAAGTTCATTGATTTGTTTTTTACTTAAGTTTAAGTCGGCTGATAAATCGGCTATAAGATTTTGAATTTTTCTTTTGGCATCCAAAGGATTTACAATAACAGCCTGAGCCAATTCATTCAAATTCTTATCATATGAAATCTCTATTTCGGTTTCCTCACTCATTACACTTCTAAAAATCAGATATTACTTTATTAATACTTATTTTTGGTATATATTTCAATACAAATCATGAATACAATAGATACGTATATTTTCTTTTTTATTAATGGAACTTTATCTAATTCGGTAACGGATATGATAATGCCCTTTATTACCGACCTTAAAAATATTTGGTGGATTTATATCGTACTTATATTTATTGCTTTGTATGATAAAAAACGTCCGTACTTTACGCTCCTCTTATGCCTTGTTTTACTTATTGCCATCGGC
>JALHLL010000035.1 GCA_022844575.1 bacterium | reverse complement strand
TGTGCAATAGCAACGGCCTTCAGCGCAATGTTTGCTGCTTCAAGGGGTTCAGTACTTTGCAAACGTTCAGATAAGAGGTTAATCTGTTCGATACGAATACGTGGATTTCGGTAATTGCGAAATATTTCTTCAACAGATGAGGTACTTTTTTCTACTCTTGCTTTTTCACCGGATTTCATAATATCAGTAAATGATAACTATTTCGACAGTGCGTGTTCTTTGATTCTTTTACTATTTCGCCAAACTACGTGTACAATTATTTTACAGTACACGCTATTTTTGTAGATTGTCAGTGGAAAAGTAACTTTATTTGACAGACCTGCTATGACTTTATATCGCATATTGCTTCGCACAATCATTGCCTTTGCATTCCTCGGAACAGGACAATGTGTATTTGGTCAACCTTTGTTTACCAAAAATTACTTACCGCGTGTCGGCACAAATTACACAAAAATATTCTGCCAAACGAATAATGTAAGACCGGGTCTTGGCGGTGGAAGTAGCGTTTGGGATTTTTCAGGTCTTGTACCAAGACAAACTAACTCCGTCCAACCCGTTGAAGTAGTAACGGCTTCTGTCACCCCATTATTTTCACTCTTTCAGCAATCGAACATAGCTTTCAAAGAAGATGATACAACTACTATATACCTAAATACCACAAAAGGGAAAATCAATAAAACAGGTGAAGCAATACCCGGCGGTATCATTGAATTTACCGAAACATATGATGTAGGTCCTATCCCGATTAAGTATAGCGGACTTGCTAAAGATAGTTATACTGCAAATCTCAAATTCTTTAATGGTACCAAAGGTACGAGAACAGGTACTGTACATTATGTAAATGACGGTTACGGTACAATTAACACACCAACAATCTTAGTTGACGATAATGTTATCAGGTTGAGAATAATTGACCTATACACCGATTCAATCTTTACCAAACCCAAAACTATTGTACGTTCAGTTCGAGATACTACCTATCAATGGTATGCATCAAAGTACTCTATGCCTTTACTAGAGTACAAATCGGGTGTTGTCGTTCAATCGGAGAAGCCCGATCGTCCTTATAAATCAGTATGGTACTTGGTTGACACCAATAATAGGATAGGTTCAGGTAGTTCCGAAACAAAAACTTCCGGACAAATAGTCCTTACCCCTAATCCGGTGAAAGATGTATTAATGGTTCAAATACCCGCAAAACTTCATACTCTGCCTGTTATAATGGAGATTCGCGATATGACGGGTAGAGTTATTGTCGCACAGGAGCAGATGAACACATCCCCCCAATATTCGGGAACACAGACTTCGCAGCCGAAAACCACTCAACAAATGGTTTATTACAGTATTCCGGCTTTACAGTTACCGAATGGTATGTATATACTTAGGATACGGTTAAAGGATACTCTATTGCAAAAGCAATTTACGGTATTCCGTTAAGTAAAAGCAGGCATTAGGGTTTTCTATTGAGCGGGTATATGCAACTGAGGAGTGAAATATGGAAATAGTGGTACAACCTATTGCTTGGGTATCGAACAATAGAGTTAAACCCGTGGACGATTTTTGGGAAGGGATTATCTCTGAAATCGTGCTCGACGAATCAATGCCAACCGAGGCACTGAACAATATTGAACAATTTTCTCATTTAGAGATAGTGTTTTACTTTAACCAAGTTGATGACTCGGCTGTAGTGTTTTCAGGCAGGCCCCGTGGTAATGAGAATTATCCCACTATGGGAATATTCGGTCAGCGCAAAAAGGACAGACCAAATAGAATCGGCTTATGCACAGTAGAATTAGTTTCACACAATGGAAGAAGTATAACCGTTAAATATTTGGATGCAATCAATGGTACTCCGATTCTTGATATCAAACCCGTATTCAAAGAATTTACACCCAAAAGTGAAGTGAAACAGCCGGATTGGGTTTCCGATTTGATGAAAGATTATTGGTAAACAACAAAAAAGCAGGTTTTTCAACCTGCTTTTTTTATACCCCTGAATTACTTCTATTTTTAATAAGCTTTTGCAAAAAGAACTCTTTGTGAGGATGGTTTTCCCGTCAGAATACATACCCCGTCTTCTTTTTCATTATCAAGTGGAATGCACCGGATAGTCGCTTTCGTTTTTTCTTTGATCGCCTCTTCAGTTTCCGTAGTCCCATCCCAATGTGCGCTAATAAAACCCGTTTTATTTTCGAGAATATCAACAAAATCATCGAAGTTATCCGCGCGAGTAATATGTTCATCGAGATACTGTTTCGCCTTATTGAACAAATTGGCTTGAATATCAATCAGAAGTTGTTGTATGGAATCACCAATATTATCAAGAGAAATACTTGATTTTTCTCGTGTATCACGCCTTGCGACTTCCACAACATTATTTTCGATATCACGTTTTCCTATTGCAATGCGCACAGGCATTCCTCGTAATTCGTATTCGGCAAACTTATAACCGGCTCTTTTCGTATCGTCCGTATCATATTTTACCGTAATACCCTTATCCTTCAATTCACGCATAATTTTTTCAGCTACTTCATTCACCTCAGCTTGTGCAGTAGGAATAGGAACAATAACAACTTGTGTAGGTGCGAGCTTAGGTGGTAGCACTAACCCTTCATCGTCGGAATGTGTCATAATCAGTCCGCCGACAAGTCGTGTAGAAACTCCCCATGAGGTAGCCCAAACATGCTCACGCTGATTCTCCTTACTCAAAAAGGTTACATCGAATGCTTTTGCAAAATTCTGCCCAAGAAAATGTGATGTTCCCGCTTGTAATGCTTTACCATCCTGCATCAATGCCTCAATACAATACGTATCCTCGGCACCGGCAAAACGTTCATTGGGAGTTTTTACTCCTTTAATAACAGGCATAGCCATGTATTGTTCTGCAAATTCCGCATACACGTCAAGCATTTGTAATGTTTCTTGCACAGCTTCCTCTCTTGTTGCATGGGCAGTATGCCCCTCCTGCCATAAAAACTCGGTAGTTCTTAAAAAAGGACGTGTTCGCATTTCCCAACGCATTACATTAGCCCACTGGTTAATAAGTAGCGGCAAGTCTCGATAACTCTGAATCCAGTTTCTATATGTATCCCATATGATTGTTTCAGAGGTAGGCCTTATAATAAGTTCCTCTTCAAGTTTTGCTGTCGGATCAACCACAACACCGCCGCCATTAGGATCATTCATAAGGCGATGGTGCGTTACAACCGCACATTCCTTTGCAAAACCGTCAACATGTTGTGCCTCCTTACTTAAAAAACTTTTCGGAATAAGTAAAGGGAAATAAGCATTTACATGCCCCGTTTTTTTGAACATGACATCAAGTGCATCACGCATAAGTTCCCATACGGCAAAACCATGCGGTTTAATAATCATACACCCCTTAACAGGTGAGTTTTCAGCCAAATGAGCTTTCTTCACTATATCATTATACCACGCAGAATAATCTTCGGTTCTCGGTGTAATTTCTTTTGCCATTGTTCTATCGGAATGTGTAAATAATCGTTGTATATTCGTATTAAGAGCAAAGTAATACCATTACAAAATTACGCCAAACCATCGAAAAACATCTTTTTCAAAGATTATAATAAAATGTATCAGTATCTACATGTACTGTTTTTTCTGAAAAATGGGGTACTTGCCTCAAATAAAACCTTAATGGGGAGTTCACAATTTTTAACTTTCACCTATTATGTACCGCTCCTAATTTTGTAAGATGAAAATATATGGTAAACGAAGATTTTCTATAAAGTAAATACATACCCATGAAGAAAAAGTTGATGTATATTTTACCTGTGCTTCTTATTGCAGGTAGTTCGATGGTGTGGATATTATCCTCTAAAGGAACTTCTTCTTCATCGTTACTAGTAACCCCAAAAAAAGGTGATTTTCGTGTTACGGTAACCGTAACAGGTGAACTGCGTGCTAAGACATCTACAGATATAATGGGACCGCAAGGAATGCAAGCAGTCGGTATTTATCAGATGAAAATAGCAAACCTTGTACCGGAAGGAACGACGGTAAAACTCGGTGATTTTGTGGCTGAAATTGATAAAACAGAAATTTCGGGAAAAATGCGCGAAGCCCAGCTTGCAATTCAAAAAGCGGAATCGCATTTTACACAGATTAGATTAGATACAACCCTTACCCTCTCAGCGGCTCGCGATGAACTAACTAACTTAAAATATGCTCTGGAAGAGCAAAAATTATTACGAGAACAATCGGCTTATGAAGCACCGGCTATAATACGTCAAGCAGAAATAGCTCACGATAAATCACGCCGTGCTTATGACCAAGCAAAGGTTAATTATTCCACAAAAGTAAAACAAGCCATTGCAAAAATGATGGAAGCGGAAACCGATTTGGCAAAAGAACAACAGAAGTTATCAACGCTATCAGCTATCGTCGCACAGTTTTATATTATTGCTCCGCAAGCAGGAATGGTGATTTACGACAGAGAATGGAATGGAAGAAAAAGAGTGGTCGGCTCTACGATAAGTCCTTGGGATCCGACGGTTGCTACCCTACCCGATTTATCCGTTATGGAATCCATTACCTATGTTAATGAAGTTGATATACAAAAAATATCAAAAGGACAAACGGTACAAATCGGGCTTGACGCAATACCGGAAAAAAAACTATCGGGCACTATAACAACCGTAGCCAATATAGGTGAACAAAGACCTAATTCGGAATCAAAGGTTTTTGAAGTAAAAATTCTCATCAATGAAAAAGATTCCACCTTAAGACCGGCGATGACAACAAGCAATACGATATTGATTACAACGATACCAAATGTTATTTACGTTCCGATTGAAGCAATTCGATCGGAAGGAAAAACTTCCTTCGTATATATACAATCGGGCAACAAAACGGAAAAAAGAACGGTAAAACTTGGCGTTATGAATGAGAATGAAGTAATTGTGACTTCAGGATTATCGGTAAATGATAAGGTATATTTAGTACCACCGGAAGAACTTGCTTCGGAATAAAATAATAAACGCCGATTTTTTTTACATTTTATCCGTATTCTCCGTGCATAATTTTTCCACATACAATTTCACAATAGCTGCCGAATCTATTATTATGAATAAAACAAGGGCGTTATTAACGTCCTTAGGTATTATATTCGGAGTAGCTTCGGTTATTGCCATGCTTGCAATCGGCGAAGGCGCTCAAACCGAGATACTCGAACAAATGAAATTGTTAGGTACTAATAATATTATTGTAAAACCGATAATAGAACAGGAAGAAGAAAAACTCGGTGAGGAAAAAGATGATAAAAAAGAACAGAAACGCTATAGTCCGGGTCTTACAATAGCGGATGCTCGGGCAATTCGGAAACTTGTTCCGCAGGTGGAGGGAGTTAGTCCCGAAATAATAGCCGAAACAACTTTTTTGCGTAATGGATTAAAAAGAACGGGCAGAATAATAGGCGTCGATACGACGCATTTTAATGATGCCGAATTTCATGTTAAGGAAGGACACTCATTTTCCGATGTTCATATTCACCGTCATGAATCTGTATGTGTAATAGGATATGGTGTACGTACAAAATTCTTTTCAGGCGATGACCCGCTTGGTAAACAAATTAAATGCGGAAATGAATGGCTTACCATAATTGGCGTGCTTAAAGAAAGAATAATCTTAGAAAAGCAAATAAAAGATTTAGGAATAAGAGATTACAACTTAGATATTTATACACCCGTTACAACTATGCTTTTAAAATTTACCAATAGAGCATTCGTAACAGAAAAAGCCATTCGTAGCGCAAATGCAGAGTGGAATAATAATGAAAGCGAAGAAAAAAAAGCCGGCGAAAATTTATTCCATCAATTAGATAGAATGATTATCCGTATAGATGATTCAAAATATATTAGTGAAGTTGCGGATGTTACACGAAGGATGTTGCAAAGGAGACATAATAGTGTTGTAGATTTTGAAATTACCGTACCTGAGTTACTATTAAAACAAGAGCAAAGAACAAAAACAATTTTCAATTTTGTTTTAGGAGCCATAGCTTCCATTTCATTATTAGTAGGCGGTATCGGAATTATGAATATTATGCTCGCCTCCGTTTTGGAAAGAACCAAAGAAATAGGCATACGCAGGGCTATTGGTGCTCGTCAATCCGATGTTGTTACGCAGTTTTTAAGTGAAGCCGTTGCAATCAGTTTAACGGGTGGAATTGTGGGATTGATATTAGGAATTGGAATCAGCTACGGAATAGAGGAATTTGCAGAGATTAAAACAATAGTTACAGGTTCATCCATCGCTATTTCTTTTGGCGTTTCCTTTTTGGTCGGGATAAGTTTCGGTTACCTTCCTGCAAGAAGAGCAGCCCAACATGACCCCATTGAGGCATTACGTTATGAATAATTTTTTCCTTTGAAAATAAAACCGTGTATGTACTCGATAATAAATAAGAGAAAAATAACAATAGAAAATATCTTTCTCATGCTGATAGTATCTTATACAGTACTATGCGGCATTGAAATACATGCGCAAAAAACTTCTTTAACATTAGAAGAATGTGTACGATTGGCACATGAAAATGGCCCTGCCTCCGAGATAGCACGTAGTGCATATCTAAGTCGTTTCCACCGCTATGAATCGTTTCACTCAGGCTTATTACCGCAATTATCATTACAAGGTACATTACCGAATATAGAAAGAGCTATCAATAGTATTACACAACCGGACGGCTCTTTAATATTTCGTTCACAAAGTCAAGCACAATCATCTGCCAATCTTACCATATCACAACAAATACCCTTTACCGGCGGGGAAGTATTTGTTTCATCGGGTTTGAGCAGAATTGATTTACTTGGCGATAACCCCACAAAACTATGGTCTGTTTCCCCTTTTGTATTAGGATTAAGACAACCTCTTTTTCAGCTCAATAATATTGAATGGAATACCCGAGAACAAAATATCGGTTATGACATAGCAAAAAAACAATTTACGGAAGCAATGGAAGATATTGCACTTGATGCAGTAGCACGTTTTTTTGATGTGTATTTGGCACAAATGAATGTGGAGAATGCTCAGCTCAATGTCATTATTAACGATTCTACGTATCGGCTTTCGCAAGGTAGATATAATGTAGGAAAAATTGCTGAAAATGAATTATTACAAAATGAGCTCTCTTCATTAAATGCACAAATGGCTCTATCATCAGCAAGAATTGATCTTTTAAATGCAAGGCAAAGTTTGGCTATTGTATTGGGAGTTCCACATAATCAGTTACCGAATGTATTACCACCTGATAATGTACCTTCCGTAAGTGCCGACTCCGCACTTGCACTTGATGCGGCAGCAAGAAATCGGAGCGATATCAGAACTATTGAGCTACAGAATGTTACGGCAACAAGAACAAAAGTTCAAACTGAATTGAATAATGGATTTAATGCAACAATTTCCGCAACATTAGGATTAAATCAGACTGCACCGACAGTACCGAATGCTTTGGATAATTTATTAGACAGGCAAACTTTTTCGCTTAATATGTCAATGCCTCTTTTTCAATGGGGCAGAAGCAGTCATGAAAATGAAGCCGCCATTGCCGAAGAGCAAAGAGCCATTTCCTCCGGTAATTTGCAGTTACTGAATTTCAGACAAGAGATTACAAATCATGTACAAAGAATGAGTCTTCTGGAAAAGCAAGTAGGAATAGCCAAAAAATCCGGTGAGATTGCACAAAAAAGATATGACATGACAAAAAACCGTTATCTGATCGGAAAGATTGATGTAAAGGATTTATTACTTGCACAAAGCGAAAAAGATGCAGCTCTCCGTACATCTACACAAACGATACGCGATTTTTGGACCGGATACTATCGCTTACGTCGTTTAACCCTCTATGATTTTGTGAAACGTTCGGATATTGAATACGGCAACGCGAAATAAACATGTAGTTTAATACCCTAATCCGGCCAAATGACTTTTCGAATCACGCCAATCATTACGTACTTTTACGAAAATCTCTAAGAAAACCGGCATACCCAAATGTTCTTCCGCCGCTTCCCTTGCTTTCTGTCCGACTGTTTTTATCTTCTCGCCTTTTTTCCCAATAATAATGGCTTTTTGGGTATCGCGTTCCACAATTATATCGGCGGCAATATACCATTTACCATGTTCTCTTTCCTTAAATTCCTGTATAAGTACCTCCGCAGAATACGGTATTTCCTGCTCAAACTCATGGAAAATAACTTCGCGAATTATTTCCGAAACAAAAAAACGTTGGGGCAAGGTACTCAAGTCTTCAGCATCATGTAAAAAATCTCCTTCGGGAATATACGTGGCTATCGTTTTCATCATATCATCAACATATTTATTTTCCAAAGCCGATATTGCAAAGAATTCCTTAAAAATTCCCATTTCTTGATAAGAGATAATAAGAGGTAATACATCTCTACGATTTTTTAGGGCATCAACCTTATTAAACACACAGAAAATAGGCAAACCGCACCCTTTTAGCAATTCCATAAACTCCGGTGTCAAAAATTCCGAACTTTTTTTAGCATTGGTTGCATCAATCAATACCATAATCGCGTCCGATTCAGCGACGGAATTTTTCACATATCCCATCATTGATTTGTGAAGTTCATAACGAGGTTTTAATACGCCGGGTGTATCTAAAAAAACAATCTGAACATTGTTTTCCGTATAAATACCCAAAACGTTTTTTCTTGTTGTTTGCGGTTTCGGAGATACGATGGAAAGCTTTGCACCCAGAATAGCGTTCATTAATGTTGATTTGCCTGTATTAGGTTTACCAATTATAGCTATTGCACCGCACTGTTTTGGATTTTCTTTATTCATTATTGTGAATCAACTGTACCGAATATATGACTTTGAAAAGGTTTCCCTTTTTTAATATGTTTTTTAATAATTTTTTTGAGGACTTTGGGGGTTAATTTTCCGTACCATGTTCCTTCAGGATATAATATCATTATAGGGCTTCTTTTACAATTACCCGTGCAATAGACTTTAGTAATTAAAACCGTTTTTTCTTTTTTCCCACGAAGTAATTTTTCTTTCAAAATATGCAAAAGAGAATCACTGCCATGTTTAGTACATGATTTGCCTTCACACAACAGAATATGGTGTTTAATACTATCTATCTCTTTATTACTCATAAAATAATTTTTTAATCATCCGAATCGCCCCATAATTTTTTCGGAGTAAAAAAATCTTTCAATCGTGCGCCACCCCTTGAAACATATTCCCAAGAGTCGGAATTGAACTCAAGATGTACAACTCCGCAAGTAGGTACATGGGCAACACCTTCGCCCGCAAAATAATCGGTTAAAACAGTTAATGTCGGATTGTGTGCAACAATAAATGCCGAATCATATTTATTGTCAATACCATTGATTAACTCCAGATAGAAGTGCATACCACTTTCGTAAATCGAGTGTTTTTGCACAATTTTATCTACGGGATACCCTATTTTTTCAGCAATAATTTGCGCAGTTGTTAATGCCCTTTTGGCATCGCTTGAATAGATAATATCCGGACAAATACTTCGTTCCTTCAGATAATCGCCCATTCTCGGAGCATTGTTCAATCCCCTTGCATTCAATGGTCGCTCAAAATCAGACCACTCGGAATTGCTCCAGTCGGATTTTGCATGTCTTATAAGATACAGATGTTTCATTATTAAGTGTGTGGTTGCTACGTTTACAAAAATACGGCTAAGAAAATCAATACTGCCGTAATGACGAATAGTATGGGCTGTTTATCATAAACAAACCTCGTAATTTGCATATATCTGCACAATACTATTTACAAACTTGGGTACATTGTATGTCATTCGAAACAATCATTGTTGAAAAAAGAGAACGTTATAGTATCATAACACTTAATCGCCCCGATAAACTCAATGCTCTGAACGATACGTTACTCGATGAACTTCAAGAGGCCGTGAGTTCAATCAAAACAGACCCCAAAGTTCAGGCACTTATCATTACGGGAAGCGGTGCAAAAGCATTTGCAGCGGGTGCTGATATAGCACAATTACATACTTGCGATACGGCGACAGGTGCAATTTTTGCCGGAAAAGGTCAGGAAGTGTTTATGTCAATAGAAAAGTTAGGCAAGCCGGTACTTGCTGCCGTTAACGGTTTTGCGCTTGGTGGTGGTTGCGAACTTGCTTTAGCATGTCACATTCGCTTCTGTTCTGAAAATGCTAAGTTCGGGCAACCTGAGGTTAATCTCGGCATAATACCCGGTTATGGTGGCACACAACGCTTAACACGCCTTGTCGGTACTGCAAAGTCGGCTGAATTGATTCTATCGGGCAATATTATCAAAGCCGATGAAGCAAAAGCAATGGGTTTGGTTAATGCTGTTTATTCTCAAGAAAGTTTATTACAGGAAACTGAAAAATTCGTTCAAATAATTCTTTCCAAGTCAGCATCGGCTGTCAATACTGCTCTTGATTGTATTCTGTCTGCAAATGATATGACAGAATTTGAGGGAATGGAATATGAAGCTAAAAAATTCGGCGAAGTGTGCGGAACTGATGATTTTTATGAAGGAACGAAAGCTTTTTTAGAGAAAAGACCGGCCGTTTTTACAGGGAAATAAGAGGATTACTTTTACATGTATTATAAGGGGTTGTATTCTACAATCCCTTATTTTTTATAATGATAGAATATACCTGAATCAAAGGGAGTCCAAAATGCACATTTTTGTCCGCTTTGTTTTAATGCAGAGTTTGCCCAAGTATTACATGTAAAAAATATATTATAGGTACTTTGGGCATCATAGAACGTATCATTATTACCATAATGGGCATGTTTCGCCGAAATATGCACGGGTTTCCCATTGTATTCAACAAAACTCTTACGGATATAATCAACCAACAGTTTATATTGTTCTTCAGATACAAAAAACTTTACACACGATTCACTTTCCTTCAGTTCGGATTGGAACCATGTAACGTGCATTGCCGAACTACTTAATCCGAATGCTGCCTTAGAAGCTGTAGAAGCTTTCAAATCAGACCATGTAGGCGTTTCAAGATAAAATCCTTTATCTCCCCACCCAAACCCTATATAGATATTTGTAGAGTCAATTGAGGTGCAATCCCTATAATCAAGAAAAGTATTCCAATCCATAATAGAGTTAAACACAGGAATTACAATATCGGTATGTACACCGTTCGTAAGTATATAGCAAGGTATTGTTTTATTGACTATGTTTTTATCTTCCGACACTCCGATACGCGACAGTATAAAAGCACAGAGTAAATACAATAGAATGAGTATGATGACGAAAGCAATCGAAAAGCCGATATATTTCACAAGGATTTTTATGAGCGAGAAATCAAAAGGCATCAAATCTTACGATATATAAAAGGAGTAATTATTCGGATTTTCCGTATCCTTTAAATTTATCAAACTTTGCGCTATAAAGTACTATATTCAATTCTTCATCACGCAATGTGCCACCCGAAGGTGAAAGATAAAAATTACCAAGTGTATTTGTAGTTTCTTTTGTCAGAACACCATTCTCATCTACATAAAACTGCAAGGAATAATATCCCAAATGGAAAGGAGCCGTTTGTATTTGCGTCAAAAGATTTTCGGGAGAATAAATATGATAATCGTTCATAGTTGTTTAATGGACAATAGCTTCCGTTTTATATTTTTTACGCAATAATTTGGCTGATATATTTGCCTCATCCAATGTTGCATATCCCCACAGTTTCACTATATATCCCGGATTTTTATCAATAACAATTCTTTCATAATATGCTTTTTGTCCGCGCTGTTCCCACTGTTCAGTTTGTCTTAATGCTTCTTCTTCGCTTTGGGCATTACTTACTTCGATTTCAAAAGGCAATAATGTAGGATCAAGCCAACGAACTTCTACTCTTCTATTCATTACCTTATGTTTTTCCTCAAGCTCCATCATGAACAAAGGTTTTTTATTCGATAATGAACGTGTACGTATTTGATCGGCATTAGCACCCAATTTTATTAATTTTCTTCGTACCGCTTGTGCTCGCGAAAGCCCTATAGCTGTTGCATCATCACCTTTATCAGATAAATCCGTATGACCTAATAATTCCACAATTTTTGTCGGATTCTTTTGTAACGTTTCTGCCAGAAGTTGTAAAGTCGGATTATACTCTTCATCTATCTCTGCGTTTGCTGTACGGAATTGAACAAGCATTTGCGTTGAAGGTTGCTCCCATGCAGCATCGGGGTAAATCATATATTCATCATCAATAGCTCCCGTTGGTAATACCAATGTCCCTATTAATGTTGATGATGCGCATTTTTCCGTGTAATTATCAATTTTAGGAACCGCAACTTCATAAAACGATTTTTGCGACGCTGTAATTTCCGAAAGAATTTCCGGTAGGAGATGCGTATTTTTTTTGTTTAAAGAATAATAACGTCCACCCGTTGAAGCTGCTATATAACGCAACTTATATTGCTCGGCTGAGGTTTCATCCACTGAAATTACATAAACAGCGACTCCGGCATTTGTCGCTTGTGCGGCAATATCTCCACCCGAAACGAATAATGATCCATTATCTGCACCACCCGTTATTAAAACAACTATTTTCGATACTTCAGCATCGGAAACTCCATCCAAGTTTGCAATCGCCCGTGAACATGCCCTATTTACTGCTGAAACACCTCCGGTTTTCGGTGTCTGTACATACGTAAAAAAGTCACGAGCATATACGGCATCGGAATGAGTAATTGCCTGCGTTAAAGACTGATTAAAAGTAAGTAGGTTAACATAATCGGTCGGTGCTAATGAACTAACAAAATTGCGAACCCCTTCAAAGGTTTTTTCCATAATACCGGCCATATTTTCCGATCTATCCACACATAAGGACATTGCAATAGAGCGACCCGACTCACCCGAAAATTCGGATATGGCTTTTACAGGTATTTCTCTCATTGTTCCATCGCATCCGATATTAACCTTCCATTCTGAAAGATTATCAGTCATAGAGCCGTGCCCGCTTACAAATGAACCATTTTCATCAAATACTATAGTGCGGAGAATATGTAAATCGCCTGAAACCCTTGCTTTTGTTATTCGCATTGCACTTGGTTTTCTCGGCTTATCCGTAATACCCGGCAAAAATTCTTTAAAATACTGTGCACCACTATCAGGAACTTTTTTTAAAAATGATTCGGGTGCTGTAATGGCAAGGCGTTTCGTGTCGTCTTTCGGAACCGAACCATTATATACATTCACAGTCCACTCTTGTTTCAAAGAGTCGCCGGATTTTGTATAGCCGATTACCTTATAGGTTGTTGTTTGTTGCGGCGACAATTGAATGCTATCCTTCGCGGCAAAACGTTTTGATATACCCGAAACCTCAACACTATCAGCAGATTTAAATGACCAGTATATCTCTGCTTTCTCGCCACGTGGTATATCCGACCTTCCACCAAAATTCTCAAGAGATATTCCATCAGATGCACATCCGGCAGTATAAATGCCGATTGTACATACTATTATTGGTAAAAATCGTTTCATGCAACTACTCGCAGAATATAATTATTTGTGACCCCAAACAGTGTTCTTTACAACAACTGAATACATACTATAGTGCGAAATTACTTTGATTCTTGCGAAGTATCAGCTGCTGAAAATATAAATTGGCCATTTTCCTTTACGGAGACCTCAATACTATCACCCGAACCGAATTCTCCTGCAAGTATTTTCATAGCCAAAGGGTCTGCTATTACTCTTTGTATAGCTCTTTTTAAGGGTCTTGCACCATATTGCGGGTCATACCCTATCTTGCCTATCCATTCAATCGCATCTTCGGTAAATCGAAGTTCAATATTACTCTGATGGAGGCGCTCCGCTATCTTTACGCATTGCAAACGGGAAATAGTTGCTATTTCTGATTGCGTTAAGGGTTTGAACAGAATTACTTCGTCAATTCGATTCAAAAACTCCGGTCTCATCCTTTTTTTTAACAGGTCAATAATACTTGTACGTACAGTACCGAGTATCGAATCTCTATTCTCATCTGTAATATCGTTAAGTTTATCTTGTATCAAATCCGTGCCAAGATTTGAAGTCATGATAATAATAGTGTTTTTGAAATTGACAACTCTCCCTTTGCTATCAGTTAAATGACCATCGTCCAAAACTTGGAGCAATACATTAAACACATCGGTATGTGCCTTTTCAATTTCATCGAGCAATACAACGCTGTATGGGTGATTACGTACTGCTTCAGTTAACTGACCGCCTTCTTCATATCCAACATATCCCGGAGGTGCCCCAATAAGCCGTGAAACGGAAAATTTTTCCATATATTCACTCATGTCTATACGAATCATTGAGCTTTCATCATCAAACAAAAATTCCGCCAGTGCTCGCGCAAGCTCAGTTTTGCCAACGCCCGTCGTACCCAAAAATATAAAAGAACCGATAGGCCGATTTGCATCCTGTAGTCCCGCACGCGACCTACGTATTGCATTGCTCACAGCGCGAACAGCTTCAGTTTGAGCAACAACTCTTTGCTTTAACCTATCCTCCATCGTTATCAACTTCGTTCTTTCGGTTTCCAACATACGCTGTACGGGTATGCCTGTCCATTTACCTACAATCTCCGCAATATCTTCGGCATCTACTTCTTCCTTAAGCATCTTACTATTCGTCTGCAATTCATTCAGTTGTTCATTTGCACCGTTTAGTTTTTTCTGCAACTCTATGATTGTTCCATAACGAATCTCCGCAACCTTACCATATTCGCCATTGCGCTCATATTCAGCCGCCTGTACTTTTGCTTCTTCAATCTTAGATTTTAATGTTCTAATAGAAGAAATGGCATTCTTTTCCGAACGCCAATGTGCTTGTAATTCATTACGTCTTTCACGCAAATTTGCGAGTTCAAGTTCTATATCGTTCAAACGCCTTTTTGTGCTTTCCGTATAGTCCATAGTTTGTACCGAATAGATTCAACAATATTCGTATAGACGAAGATATTTGAAACTAATGTTAGAAATACATATTTAACAACGATTCATGTTATTGAACCTGTTAAGTAATTTTTACATGAATACGAAAACTCAATAATACAAAAAAGGTACATCTTACGTCTCATATAGCCAATGAACAGTTATTTTTCTCTAATTTAGGATAATAACAGAAAGTCTTTTGAGATTCTATTTTGAGTATTTTTTCATAAACCATTAGGAATTTTGCTCTTACTTATATACGCATATTTGAGAAGTAATGTAATCCTTAAAGAAGGAGGTAATTATGGATCCTGTACTTAGACTCGGCATTATCATTGCCTTGAGTTATCTACTCGGCTCTATACCGACAGGCGTATGGATTAGCCGCGCATTTTTTGGTTTCGATATACGTGGCAAAGGTAGCGGTAATATGGGTAGCACCAATATTTTTCGTGTGCTTGGTTGGAAATGGGGAGTTATCGTACAAGTTGTTGATATTCTAAAAGGTCTTTCTGCGGTTTTGTTCGTTAGCCACATGTTCGGCGGCGAAATGCCCTTTAATAATCGAACGCCTTTTGAAGATGAAACTGTTATCAAGCTGATTGCCGGAGCGGCAGCTGTTCTGGGTCATGTATTTTCCTTATTCGTCAATTTCAGAGGGGGAAAAGGTATCAATACTGCTGCCGGAATGTTAGTGGCACTTGCTCCTATTGATGTAGGCATAGCGGCTGCAGGTTTTCTTATAGCCGTCGTCATATCCGGATATATTTCCTTAGGTTCTATTATCGCAGCCATTACGATACCGTTAGCTATGATATTCCGGTATAATATTCTCCATGATAATATTCCGGGTTATCATACGATTGTCTATTTTGCAGCAGCCATAGCATTGGTTGTTCTCTATACACATAGGGCTAATATACGTCGTCTTGCTTCCGGAACGGAAAATCGTTTTTCCAAACTGCAGATATTTAAACATAAGCAGTAAATAGGTATTATACATTTTTTTCCTTAGAGGGCGAATTTGATATTCGCCTTTTTTGTTTATTTGCATTGGATTTTATCGAAAAGAGAAGATAGTATGAGAATAGGTATTATTGGCGCAGGCGGGTGGGGCACGGCATTGGCAACCGTTCTTGCTGCCAACAATCATAGTGTAACAATGTGGACACATGAAAAATCGGTTGCGGATGAAATCAATACAGCTCGCACCAATTCCACATTTCTAAAAGGAATACAAATACCTGAAGTCATAAAGGCAACACATGAACCCGATGAACTGGAGGAGAATGCAGAACTCTATGTACTTACTGTACCGACACAATTTATACGTCCGGCAATTTTAGAAAACGGTTTCCGATGTCAGGATAAAATAGTAGTAAGTGGTGCTAAGGGTATTGAAAACGGAACTTTGATGCGTGTTTCCGAAATCGTTTACGATATATGCGGAGTGGATAAAGATCGTTTTGTTGTGCTTACAGGTCCGAGTCATGCGGAAGAGGTCGGAAAAGGGTTACCTACCACGGTCGTTGCAGCATCTGCAAATCAAGAAGCAGCAAGTTTAGTACAACAATGTTTTTCCACCCCATGGTTTAGGGTATATAGCTCCGATGATGTTACAGGATGTGAGCTCGGCGGTTCATTAAAAAATGTAATAGCCATAGCTGCAGGAGTTATTGACGGTTTGGAAATGGGCGATAATACAAAAGCCGCATTGATAACACGAGGTTTAGCGGAAATGGTTCGTCTCGGAACCGCATTCGGTGCCGATAAAATGACATTCTCCGGTTTATCGGGTTTGGGTGATTTATTTGTTACATGCAATTCGCTTCATAGTCGTAACAGGTATGTGGGCGAACAAATAGGCAAAGGCAGAACACTCAAAGATATTCTTTCCGAAATGCAGATGGTTGCCGAAGGAGTAAGTACAACAAAATCGGTTCATCAGCTACAACAAAAACAAAGGGTTGAAATGCCGATATGCGAACAAATGTATAAGATACTCTTTGAGGATAAATCGCCGAGAGCAGCTATCAATGATTTGATGGTACGGCAAAGCAAACCGGAAAATTGGTAATACAAGTCACTCTAAACCACATCATACAACCACAAGTTGTAAAACAATTCACTGAATAAAAGTTTGAAAAAGAAAGGAAAACTTGATTTTCTTCCGAACAACGAAAATACATATTAAGTGTAACATGTATTAAGCCGGAATAATATCCGTTCTCACCACTTTAGTCGGAATCATATAATCGTTTACAAAATCCGAAAGTTGTGATTTAGTCACTGCCGAATATTTATCAAGGGCGCGGTTAATCTCCTGAGCATCATCCCATAATAAGATATAATTGGTAAGGGCATCTGCCACACCTGATGATGTTTGTAGGGCTGCCGCATGACCCGTAATTAATGAGTTACGGGTTTTTTCCATTTCTTTTTCTTCAATCCCCTCTTTGCTCAACTTTTGCACCTCATCCAAAATAATTTCGGAAAGCAGGTCTGCCGAGATGTCAGGATTGGAAGCCGTCGCATGAAGTGTAAGCAAAGAACAATGTTCTCTCGTATCGCCAAAAGCCCATACCGATGAAGCAATTTGCATTTCATCCACCAATCGCTTATAAAGGCGGCTACTACGCCCCGAACCGATTATTCCTGCCACTATATCGGCTGACATCGCAGAAGGATGCTGGACTCCATCATAATGAAAAGAAAGGTAAACTGCAGAAAAAGGTACGGTATCGTGTACGACTGAATGAGTCCCCAATTTTTTGGAGGAATGTGAAAATGTGTTTCTTCGTGTGGTTTGGGTTCCCCTTTTTATATCACCGAAATACTTTTCCGCTAATTCGAATCCCTTATCGGAGGTAATATCACCTGCAATTACCAAACAGGCATTATCAGGACGATAATACATACCATAAAACTCCTGCACATCATCCATTGTCGCAGCAATAATATGCTCTCTTTTTCCAATAGTTTCCCAACTGTATGAACATTCCGGTACGAATGCCGAAGCGGCTTGAGCAATACGCCAACGTCCGTACGGTTGATTCTCAACAACTTGCGAGAACTCCTCAAGAATTACTTTCTGTTGAGTTTCCAGCCCTATACCTTGTACACCGCATTCTATCATTCTGTCCGATTCCAACCATAAACCCATTTCCAGAGAACCGATTGGCAATTCCTCATGATAAACCGTCTGGTCATACGATGTATAGGCATTACACTGCCCACCG
Source organism: bacterium (assembly GCA_022844575.1). Classification (GTDB taxonomy): domain Bacteria; phylum Bacteroidota; class Ignavibacteria; order Kapaibacteriales; family UBA961; genus UBA2353. The sequence continues at coordinate 1,826 of JALHLL010000035.1, read as the reverse complement.
GCACCGGCGACATATACATCATATTCACCACGTTTCACATTTTTTGAACCATCGAACATCAGATGCTCAAATAAATGAGCGAAACCTGTTTTTTCAGGAATTTCATCCTTCGAACCAACTCTATATCCGACACTTACACATACAAGCGGCGCACGATGGTTCGGTGCAAGAACAACCCTTAAACCATTATCTAAAAAACGCTCCTCTATTTCTATCTGTACGCTCATTCTATACCTTATTTAGTTTTCATAATACAAAAATAGGGCTTTGGGAATACTAAGTAATATCAGTTTTATGTATGTACGACATATTCTGAATTTGCCTGTGGTCTATTTTGCATACAATTCAATGCTATAGAATATCTCGATAAACTGACTTTAGTATTATCAAAAAAACTTGCATATTTCTATTAAAAATGCGGATGGTTACAGTTTCAACTTAGTATTTAATTAATGGATGAATAACAATAAAAAAATATGATAATAAGTACCGTCAAGATTTACTTAAAACATGGGAAATGTCAGTACAGAACCCATCACTTTTTGTATTTACTTGACTTTGAAGAGATAAATTCCTTAATCCGGAATATTGATTTTAACACATTAGATGTTTATTGTGGAATATTTGACGGGAAGTTTATCGGATTTATCGACGCATCCGAAAGCAAGAAGAAATGCTATTTCTTCACTCCGAATATTCCAGACAAGGTATGTGCTATCAAAAAACTTGGGTGAACGTATGTGGATATAAATAAACAAGATAAAGATGATGCGGATTCTACATTAAAAATGGGTTTACTGTAAAACAAAGGAGTGATAAAGACGGTCAGGGAAAAGACTATCCCATATTAACAATGGTTTTGGAAACGAATGGTGATAATCGTTGAGTCAAATAATACTATCACCATCAATGGTGTCAATCAGCGTAATGCCAATGTAAGGTCTATTATTTCTTGAGGTATATGAGGGCTACTCGTTCGTAAATCGTTAGATGCTTCCTCAAGAGGAATAATATTTGGTGCTTGCCCTGTGTAAAATGCTGAATAGAAGCCGCTCTCACAACGCTCAAATGAATTTTTCACCATGCAGAAAGCCACCCAACTTGCTCTTAATATATCGGTAACGGCAGCAGTTCCACCACGCTGAAAATAACTCATATCCACTGTTCGGATTTCATGTTTAATATTGCGCTTTCTGAAGATTTCTTCGAGAATTGATGTGATTTCCGCCAATGATTTAGTATAACCTTCCGCTACAATTATCCTCGTATCACGGTCGCGTTCATCTATCATCGTCGCTATTTTTTCAAAGTCCACGTCTTCATCCGGTACAATCACTTGCTCCGCACCTGTAGCAATACCGGCGTACAATGCCAAATATGCCGAATCGCGACCCATAGATTTTATCAAGTAAACTCTTCTATGCGAACTCGCCGTGTCTCTTATCCACTCCAACATTTCCAAACTTTTATCCAATGCACTATAAAAACCGATAGAAGAGCCGAAATTATTACATACATCATTATCAATGGAACCAGGCGCAACAAGAATCCGAGTCCGTAAATTTTCTCGACGTAATATCTTATTTATCGTATTCGATGCTTTTACGCTACCATTGCCACCACACACAAATAAATAATCGAAACGATTATCATGAAGGTTTTGAGCAACCGTTTCTTGCAAGCCGATATCGGTAGCTAATTCCGGTACACGTACCGTACCTAAAATAGTCCCACCAGTCGAAGCAATACCCGCTACATCCAGTTTGTGAAGTGTTTTATACCTATTATAAATAAGTCCATGCCATCCGTCCAATACTCCCCATACC
>JALHLL010000034.1 GCA_022844575.1 bacterium | reverse complement strand
TCGGCTATATGAACGATACCGTTCCCTATCTCATTCATCATAGCCTCACCGGGAGCATTACCCCCAAGATAAGTACTGTAAAAATTTAAACCATAATTGGTAAAAAGTGATGCAAATGCGTCTTTGTTTGCTTTAGGAATAATGTCAGCTGAAGCACCTGAAGTTGGGAAATTAGGACTCTTTGTGTAACCTGTTATTGAAACAACAAAGTTGGCCACAAAGACATCATTTGCTTCATCCTCCGAATCACCTCCCCAATATGTTGACCAGAGAATATTGCAGATATCATCAACACATGCTATAAAGCCATCTCGAGGTCCCATAAGCGTAGGTTGCGCCGGATTAAAAATCGGGAACATATTCGGGCTCTCAGTAAATCCACAAAAATATATGCGATTAAGATCCGGGTCGGTTTTTACAGACAATGCTCTTTCGTTGTTTTCACCATGGAAAATGCAACTCCATATAAGTGCACCTGATGGACTATATTTCATAATGAAAGCATCATCAAGTGCTAGGTAGGTGTACAATGTACTGTAAACAGGAAAGTTGTATGACCTAGTATATCCAACAGCGTACAAGTTACCTTCATTATCGAAGTCGGCACTGTTTACTACATCTGTGTATGTTTGCCCATTAGTGAAAGCACCTACATAAGTACTCCATTCCAATGTCGGATCAATAACTAAATCTTTCGTTTTATCATAATTTATAGGTTTAAACCCTATCGTATTATTGCTGATGTGATAGGATATATCAACCTTTTCTTTATGCTCCGTATTATCGTAATTTGTTGTTACATACGATTCCGGTACAGCTTCTTTTACCTTGTTTTTATCATATTCTATAATAAGATCACCTTTATCTAAGGTAATATTTTTAGCACCTTCATATTGATAGAGAAAATTTTTCAGGTCGCCACCCGGATGAATGATAATATCATACTTGAGGTTACCATCTTGAGTAGTAAAAACCATATCAATTTTTGGATATATGTTTTTATACATTACACGATTATATCCATAGGCATTCTGTATAGAAGACCCTTTACTATGAAAGTTGTATTGTGTGTTTTGTTTATCAATACCGTTAATTGTTGCGTTTTTGTTGCTGTTTACAAAAACCAAATCATTACGCTGAACTGTTCGCTTGCCATCCATACCGATATCCGTTGTTTGTACAAAGGATATACGGTCGGAGAGAAAATAAGTGGTGAGATTCTTTTGAGATAATAAGAATTTAATATCAGTTCTTTTCTTGTTTTCTGAATCGAAAACTTGTCCTTTATTCTCAATAAAGGCTAAGGGCTTATTATTTGTAATTTGTTCCGCTTCAACCTTCAAATTTTGTTGTACACCATTCAAACTATTATCAAAACCGAGCATGGTTACATTGCACAATATCATGCAACAGAATAATGAATAGGCATACTTTGCCAATGAAGAAGTTTTCATAGCACTTCCTTTTACAATAATTAAAAAAAAATAAAATAAACTGCTCTGTCAAGTGGGAGCTTGACTAATAAAAAATAGGTAAACGAATATTACGAGTGACTTAAAAAGCAAGAATAAATACATGTGGTTATTTATTCGATACACCAATTGTTCGGTAAGTACATGGGAAATCACCGATACTGTCAACAAAAAAGGCGAAAATTCTCACTTGGTCGGTTTGTCTAGAATTACCAACTGCGAGGTTTGTAATATTATCTTTGAGTATAGCTGAAAACATCCTCCGTATAAAGTTGATGATGGTAAAAGGTACACAAATTCATAACGAGTAACAATGCGGTAAAACTAAAAAAAGTCTCAACATTGTACAGGAAAAATTGAATTTTGAAACGGCTAATTAAAGAGAGCCGTATTGCAATTAAAAAATAGGGTTAAAAAAGTTGAAATGAGTGTTGATGACGAATATCCTCACTTTCTGAACACATATGGTGAATAACATTTCGAGAACAAGATAAATACACTTAATTGAGTATCACACAATAGACAACGACTACACATGCAAAACTGTGAAAAAATGCTAAGGCAGACAAGAATGTATATCCTGTATTTTTCCTGTATTTGTATGGAGCGTGTAAGCTAACTCTTTACAATGTAGCGAGTAAGGATCGCAGTGATGAGCGTGGTGCAAGTCCCATTTTTCGGCGTATATGTATTCTGTGTGTATCTACTGTATCAGGAGAAATATGGAGTAAGGAGGCAATTTCTTTTGTGGAACGCCCGGAATGCAAAAAAATACAAACTTTACGTTCAGTTAAAGTAAGGGATGGGTATTTGTTAAGTAATTTTTGTTCGAGTTCACTATGGGCGTTTAAAAAGCCGTTTTCAAACTCAGTCCATTCTTTTTTTGATAAGAGAATATCCTTTATCTCGTTTTTTAAAGCAACAATTTCCTTTTTAGATTTTTTATTGACTAATGGTTCAATGTCAATTAAACGTTTATGTAGTTTTGAAAGAACTTGTTCGTTTTCCTTCATGTGTATTGCAACCGCTTCATTTACTTTCTGTTTTATTTGCAGTTCTTTTTCTAATTGTTCATTCTTTGCTCTTTCTTTCATCCGATACAATCGAATCTCCAGCTCTATTGATCGTTGCTTTTCAGTATTGTTACTTTTACGTGTAACTAATTCCGAATACTCCTCATAAAATTCTGTAGCCTGCTGAAAATTTTGTTCTCGTTGAGAAACTTGGGCGAGTAGAAGTTTAGCCCTAATTCTTCTTTCTAAATCAATACTTAAATTTAGTTTTTCATTCGCAGTTAGCAGTTCATTTTTTGCCGAACTATAATCGCCGATACGCATATAAGCATCACCGAGGTCCATCCTTATTGGACCTTCATAAATTGATAATGAGAATCGATTACAGTCTTTCAAAGAGTCTAATAGGTTGGAAATTGCTTCCTCAACTCCTGTGTTAAATTTTATTTGCGAATAAGCTAGTGAGTGTTTAGCAGTAACAAGTAATCTTCTTACATCATACTCCTCCTCATTAAGTGTTTGGCCAAGTTCAACGGCTTTACTAAGGTATTTGATGGCATTCTGGCCATCGTTGCCATAAGAATACGCCGTACCAATATTTAGGTAACTTCCACCTACGGCAGGCCAATCCCCCAGTTCTTCAAAACCCGCAAGTGCCTCGAAATTTAGGTTGATACTTCTATTGGATTCCCCAACAGAGCTGTAATACATAGCCCATGTGGTTTTTAGCCAAGTTTTTAGTTTAGGGTTATTAATTAGTTTACAAAGTTTCTCCGCTTCTTGAAGCTCCTCTAATGAACTTGCATAATCTCCAACTTCCTGAAATAAATTCGATAGATACATGTGCATTGCTGTCTCTGTGTCTAAGTCTCCATCGATTTTAAGATATGAAATAGCTGAATAAGCTGCTTTCATAGAGTCTAAATGTCTTGTTAACCAATACAAACAATCACCATATAGCCTTAGCATTACAACAATAATGGAAGGTGCAACTTTGTGATACTCGGCTTTTTCAATAGCGGTTTTAAGATAATTTGCTGCATTCTCATTGTCACCGCAGCTTTTACATTCCTGCACTAATTTGAGTAAGGAATTAATTTCTTTAGGTACACCTTTAAGATTGTATATATCGATCATAACCTAACCTCTTATCCTCAAATAACTGATTAAATTTTTACCCATTAACATATTATTAATCTACATTTAATATACGGATACTGATAGGATCTACTACATATTGTGCTTAACATCCTATTGCCAGAGTTAGATATTAGATAGCTAAGATTACTCATAATATTTTTTATTTCAATAATTTGACTTGAAAATTTTGATTAAGTATTCGACCCTAAGTGGAACTAAAGTGAGGCTAATACCGTTCGAATGGAGGTTCTAGGCTGTAGGTTCATTTTTCTCCTAATGTTTATTCGATGAGTATCAACTGTATCGGGAGAAATGTGTAATAAACTAGCTATTTCTTTGGTAGAACGACCCGCATGAAGTAAGAGACATATTTTATGTTCTGTTTGAGTAAGCGACGGGAACTTTGTTGAGAGCTTTTGAGCAAGCTCAGTATGTGCACCTATGAAACCCTGCTCAAATTCAAACCATCCTTTCTTTAAACCAAGTGTATCTTTTATTTCCTTTCGAAGAGGTAGAATTTGTTTCTTAGTGTTCTTATTTGTTGTTATTTCAATTTTTTCCAAACGTTTGTGAAGTTCTAAAAGGAATTTTTCATTTTCTTGAACATGTAAATTAACTGCCTCATTGACTCTTTGTTTGGAACGTAATTCATTTTCCAATAACTCATTTTTGCGTTTTTCCTCAATACGATTTATTTGAATCTCAAAAATCGTTTGACGTTGTTTTTGTTTAGTAATTTCATCTTTTTCTAAGACGCTAATATGTTGTTTTAGATAATCAAGTGCTTGAGTAAAATCGCCCTTTCGCTCCGCTATTTCTGAAAGTTTTTTATTGTATTCGAGAGAGTTTTGCTGCGAACCTCCTTGTAAAGCAAGTTCTTTTACTACAAGGTATTCTTTTTCGGCAAGCACATCATTATTATCGTACTCATACATCTGAGCGAGAATCAATCTTTGTCCAAATTCATCATACTTATATCCATGCACAACACTAAGTTCTAAAGCCTCCTTGAGAAGCAGATATCCTTCACCGGGGTTTGTTCCAACGCCATTCATGTAATATCCACCTAGCACTCCACCCAGAATACATTTACATCTCATAATATCTTCGACCGCGTTAGTCTCTTTATAATATGACAGAGCTTTCCTAAAATAATATTCTGCATTTTTAGCATCAAGGGCAATTACGTAAGCCCTCGCGGCATTGTAGTATGCACCTGCAATTTTGCGCTTGTCATTTGTTGCTTCGAAATGACGAATGACATCCATCTGGTACTTAAGAGCTAAATCAGCTTCTTTTGTATAAGAATAGTAAGCTCCTAAGAATGATTTTGCAATTGTCAATAGTTCTTGATTCTGTAGTTCTTCTGCAATATTGAATGCGGAATGTATTTCTTCTAAACTGTTATGGTAGTCACCGGCTGCGTGAAGGATGTTAACTATTTGCAATCGTATTCGATATTCTCCGATTTTGTCACTGTCTTTTTGTGAGATAACGAGGGCATTGTCAAATGCTTTTATACCCTCAGTAAAGTTAAATGATAAATAGAAAAAATGTCCGGAGTCTCTCCATAAATTTACGGTATACTGTGTGTCAGTGTTGTGTAGTTCAGCTTCTATTGCTGCTTTGCGAAGCATTTGAGCAACTTCCTCCTTTTTACCATCCTTTTCAAGTTTTATAGCGATTTCTATGAGCAAAGCAACTGATTTGGGTAAGGGTTTAGAAGCGTAATATTCAAGCATAAGCATAATAGCTATATTCGTTTTTTATTGTTTGATTCAGGTGTAGTGGTATTACACACCTTATGTACCATCTTTTGTCAAGGAAAGTTCCATTTTACTTAGCATAAAAGTATTTGAAATGGGTTTTCTTAAGTTCGACATGTAAGCCGAAGAGCAAAATACCAAATCTTTAGAATTCGATAGTCAAAAGGTCGTATTGGTTAAGATTTGTAGTTTGCACATCGGAAGAGTTACTTGTAAACAGCAATAGAGAGTATAAGTTTATTTATATTTTGTAGATGAAATTGCTATGTACACATTGTTCTTCTCTGATAATAGTACAAAAAACCATCTTTTTGTACTATTATAATGACCCATATTAGTAAATATAGTCCCAGAATTCTCGAAATAAGTCTCGATCTTTATGTGGCAATGTTATTAGCGTTCTCTATATTGTTTGGAGTAAGCATTCTTTTGATTATGACAATCTGTCCCAAATTGTACCGTTTAGTATTGTTTGTCGTTTCACTACCTAAGGGGGATAACTCCTAAGGAATGCGCAGGAGAATGTATAACACCCAATCTATAATACAAAGGCGTTTTATCACCATCATAAGCATGATTTTTGTTTGCTTATCATGGATTGTTATGCCTACAGACGTTGAGGCGAAAAAGAAACCAAAAAAGACTGTTACCGCTAAGAAGGCAAAAAAATCGGTTTCCTCAAAAACTAAAAAAACTGCAAAAAAGAGTAAAAAATCTTCACGAAGAAAGTAAACGCATCCGTGAGGAGATAAGTCCCCAACTTACCGTAGTTTGGGACACTGTTTTCTCTCCCGGAATGCGAGTAAAACTATGTTCTTATGGAAGAATGAATGTACTCGCTCATGTCGTAGAAATCAATAATGGCGACCCTACCCTTCGATTTGGTATTATTAAAGGGCAATCTTACATATCAGGATTAGAACGATTAGGCGACATGATGTATCGTCTTGACACCACACAATCAGATAGTGTCTTATGTGCTATCAATGCAAATTTCTGGAGTGCATACCGCAATGTACCGATTGGTCCTTTGGTTATTGAGGGTGAAGTTGCGCAGTGACACATCATAAAAAATGGTCAAGTGCTTTTATACCTTGAACAAACTTCATTGAACGGTAAAAACAGTTTCCGGCATCTCTCCATAAAATTATAATATGCTTCGGATCAATATTGTGCTTTTCAGCCTCTATTGCAGCTGCATAAAAAAAATGAGCGGCTTTTTCATTGTCACCTTCCTCTGCACATCTGAGTGCGGAATTTTCAATTGTTGCGACAGCATCAACTGTCGTAAATGCTGATTTGTTCTTATTCAATCTATTCGTCATCGTTCTATACCATTCTAAATTTTGTATTTTTCTTATTTGATGTGTGATTGGAATAAATATGCTTTCGAATGCAAAATAGAGTGTTGTAAAATTACTATAGTCTTTAAAAGTCAAGATGTTACCTCAACGTTTACTTGTCGTAAACGGGTGCTAAGGTTAACTATGGCTATTTAATACGTTATAGACCCTGTTAGAAAAAACATCAGAACAAAATACTTTATACATACACTTTAAGATTTTCATGCACGATGGCACACATCTAAAAATACAAAGTTTTTTAATAATGAAAAAGACTTCCGACTATTGTAAGTATCATAGCTATTCACCATACAGAGAAAGACAAGCACTTACAGCTAGTGGTGATACAGTTGCAATTCTGTTTATTAAGCAGAAGCCTTACTTTTTGAAACTAAAAATCCTCTCACCAACATCGCTCCAAGAATTATAATACCACCAATAATCGAAATACCGGATGGTTTTTCATGCTGTATCAATAATACCCACAACGGATTAAGAAGAGGTTCCAAAACCGGAACCAAAGTTGCCTCCAATGCAGTTACATGCTTAATTGCCTTACCATACAATATGTAGGGAATACCCAATTGAATGATACCGAGAATACTTAACCAAAATAAACCGGTCGTATCTAAACCGTTTAATAGGGGAATTGAGGAAGTGTTTTCCGAAAGAGAAAACATCCATGGTGAAGCACAAACAACAATGATAATATTTCCCAATAATAATGATTCGATAGGGGAGCCATGCTTTTGTTTGCGGAGGAATAGTGCCAAAAATGCAAATGAAATACCGCTTATTATAGCTATAATATTACCTGCCATTCCATCAGCACTTAATGAATCCGCAAAAAACAAAGCCATTCCGGCTATAACTATAAAAATGGTTATCCAATCCAAACGGGTGATTTTTTCATGCAATAACCAACCGCTTAAAAGAGCCACATAAATAGGTCCCGTATATTGCAATACTATAGCATTAGCGGCGGTAGTTAACTTTGTCGCGACTACAAATAGTCCGCAACAACAGGCATAGGCAATAGCGGCACCGAGTTGAGCAGATGACCAAGTAAATTTAGGGCGACGAAGAAAAATCCATAATACAATAGCTGCAAAGAAACTTCTTCCACCGGCTATTGCAAATGAATTCCATTCAATCATTTTAATTAATAAACCGCCGAAACTCCATAATGTGGCGGTAATAATCAATAATAAAAGAGCATTCCGATGTTCTGGATTTGCGGAACTCATTCTTTATTATGAGGAAATGAAGAATGGAGAATTTCTACATATCTGCGAATGGTCTCATCAAATCCATAATCGAAGGATTCTACAATAAGAGCATGTCCTATCGAAACTTCCTGTATACTACAATGAGAACATAAATAACCGATATTCTCTAAGGATAAATCATGTCCTGCATTTACTTGCAACTCGAGGGAATGAGCCTGACGAGAAGCATGCGTGTAAGATTCCGTTATATGTTCTCTGTTTTTTGTATGATAATGATGTGCATATTGTTCCGTGTATAATTCAACTCTATCGGCTCCCGCTTTTTTGCACAATGTAATCGTATGATTATTAGGGTCGGTAAACAAACTTACCCTTATCGAATTATTTTTAAGTCGTTTTATTATCGGTTCTAAAAAATCACTTTCAACATCCATATCCCAACCATGGTCGGACGTTATTTGATTCGGTTTATCGGGGACTAATGTGCATTGATGCGGTTTCACATCTTCAACAATCTCAATAAAATCTTCTGTAGGATAACCCTCTACATTTAATTCTGCATTAAATGCGTCAACGATTGTTTTTATGGAATAGAGGTCAGTATATCGAGCATGTCTTTGGTCAGGTCTCGGATGTAATGTAATTCCCTTAGCACCTGCTTTTAAAGCCCTTTCGGCAAATGATTCGATATCAGGGAAATTTCTTCCACGTGAATTACGTAATAGAGCAATCTTGTTGAGGTTTACGCTTAAAGCCGTCATAATGGTGGAGTATAAAAGTGTTATTATCGTATTTATGGTAGTTAATTACCTTCAGCACTCCAAAGTAATTTTTTTCGGAGTAGTTCAAAGTACGTTGTTTGTGTATGCTTTATGATTTTTACATCCTTTTCCGATTTTTTTATTGTTATCGAATCACCCACATTTAATTGTCGTTCTATTTGCCCATCCGCTACTATAGTGGAATGTTGTATTGCCGATTGAAGGGTAAGGGTGATTTCAAGAGTGTCCGCAATAACAAGCGGTCGCATTGTTAATGAATGGGGTGCAATCGGTGTTAAACAAATTACATTGGTTGAAGGCGCAATAATAGGCCCACCGCATGAGAGAGAATATGCTGTCGAACCCGTAGGTGTTGTTACAATTATTCCGTCAGCTCTGTAATCGGCAATTAAATATTCACCCACTTCAGCACGAACCGTTATCATTTTGGGTGAAGCCGTTTTTTCGATAACAAATTCATTAACGGCATATAATGTTTCGCCATTGATGGTTGTTTCAAGAATTGCCCTATCAACAATTCTATAATTTCCCTTTACTAATGAACCTAATGCCTCGTCTAATTCATTCACGGAAAATTCGGCAAGAAATCCGAGTTTTCCTACATTTACACCCATTATCGGAATGTCGCCGTTAATAAGTACTCTTGCTGCGGAAAGCATTGTTCCGTCACCACCGAAAGTTACAACAAAATCGGAAAATTTCTCGAACTCCTCCAGTTCAATTACTTCTACTATACTTTTTATTTCCTCATTGAATTTTTGTGCAACGCTTGCTGTAACAAAAACCTTCGAGTCAAATTCTTTTAATTTTTTTGCGGAATATTCAGCCCAATAAATGGCAGCCGGTTTATCCGAATTTGCAAATAGGGCAATTCTTGCCTTCATAATAAAATTTCTCTGTGGAAAGTGAATATGAAATGATTATTCGGTTCTAACCAAGCATTTCCGCTAAGCGAACAAATTGTTCGTTAAGTGCTTTTCTGCGTTCGAATGTCATCTGTAAAGGTGTCTGGTGAATCTCTCCGTTTGTTTCGCCAACCATAATATTGCTTGCACCCGATAAGAGTGCATCAACAGCCGCTTGTCCAAGTCGAGAGGCAAGTACTCTATCTCGAACGGTGGGCGTGCCGCCTCGTTGCATATGTCCGAGTACCGCTACTCTGATATCAAGATTATATGCTTCCTTCATCAGATTGGCGAGTTCTTGAGCACCACCGACTTCATCACCTTCGCCGATGACGATAATGAATCGTCTGTTCGCATGACTGATTTTATGAAACAAATCATGAACATTCGTCAATGTTTCGGGTATAGCAATATAGTCAGCTCCGCAGGCAATCCCTACATATGTTGCCAAAAAGCCGGATTCTGAGCCCATAACTTCTATTGCATAAACTTTATCACTCGAATCTGCCGTATCACGTATTCTGTCTATTGCTTCCGTTGCTGTATTGATAGCAGTGTCGAATCCTATCGTATAGTCTGAGCCATACAAATCATTATCAATGGTGGCGGGTATGCCTACTGTTTTTACTGAATGTTCACGTGCAAGTTGCGACAGAACTTTCATGGTTGTTGCATCACCGATACCTATAACACCCTCTATTCCGGCATGTTCGAGGTTTACAACTGCTTTATGTCTCATATCTCCGTTTTCAAATTCGAGGAAATGACTTGTATGCAAAACCGTACCGCCGCGATTGATGATATTGCTTGTCATACTGCGATCAAAAGGCACAAAATCCGCTTCCGTTAATCCTGCTAAACCACGTCGAATGCCTATCAATTCGATATGATGTGAATGACAGATTCGATAAATTGAACGAAGAGCCGCATTCATGCCGGAGGCATCTGCACCATGGGTAAATACACCGATTTTTTTCATAGTTATAACAAGCAAATAATGAGTAGTATATGGTTTTCGTTTTGTTACTCACAAATTTAATTGATTGTTTGTACGTGGTCAATACGTTTTCACCGAAAAGAATCTTGTATTTTTGCCAACTATAATGATATGGAATCTATGATACTCAATGAAATAATCAATTCCGAACGTGCACCTGAGCCGGTCGGAGCATATCCTCATGCCCGACGAATAGGTGATTTTTTGTTTTTATCGGGTGTAGGACCCCGTGAAAGAGGGCAAAAAGCAATTCCGGGTGTTACACTTCGCGATGACGGTTCGATTGAGGATTATGATATAGTAATACAGACAGAATCTGTTTTCAGGAATATTAGGTATGTACTTGAGGATGCAGGAGCGGATTGGAACGATATAGTAGATGTTACGGTATTCCTTACGGATATGAAAAAAGATTTCCCGATTGTAAACAAATTGTATGCAGAATACTTTGCCGGTGTTCATGCGTGCAGAACAACTATAGAAATAGGTGCTTTACCTACGCCTATAGCCGTAGAACTGAAAGTTATTGCTTTTTTAGGAAATAAGTAAATGGGAATAACGGATATTATAGCAAATATTTTCGGCAGTATTATGACTCCGTTCGAGCCACGCGAAAGAGAAAAATACAGTTGGGAAATAGAAGAAGAAGAAAATTTATCAATTCAATCTTTATCAAACAATTCACAGTATAGGGTACATTCAATGGAAAACAACACACTTACGGAACTTGAAGAAATTACTATCGGTATTTCCTCGCTTGCTGAAATTCTTACACAGAATAATGCTATTTTAAGAAATATGATGGGAAATCAATTCCGTATCATGAAAAAATTGGAAGAGATGAGCGATGATGATTTGGCGAAACTCGCTAATGATAATTATGAAAATATTCGTGGTTTGATGCAAGAGAATGTGAATGCGTTTAATCAACTTGTTAATGGAAAAATTACCGCCAAGTTGCAACAAAAAGCACAGCAGTCATAATTTTTTTCATTAATTCACCGATACCGAAAAAAGGAATTACTTTTATGCATGTAGCAGAGCGAATATCACGACTTGGTACCGAAACGGCTTTTGAAGTGCTTGTAAGAGCACGTGCTTTGGAAGCGCAAGGTAAAAACATCGTTCATTTGGAAATAGGCGAACCCGATTTCGATACTCCTTCCAATATTATTGATGCCGCAAAGAATGCTTTGGATAATGGATATACACATTATGGTCCTTCGGCAGGTTTGCCTGAAGCGCGCGAAGCCGTAGCGGAGTACATTAATAAAACACGTAGTTATTCATTGTATAATGCAAATGAAATTGTGATTACACCGGGTGCAAAACCTATTTTGTTCTATGGTTTAATGGCAACGATTGATCCGGGCGATGAGGTGATTTATCCGAATCCGGGTTTTCCGATATATGAAAGTATGATAAATTTTTTGGGTGCAAAACCTATTGCTTTGCCTTTGCAGGAATCGAAAGAATTTCGTTTCGATATTGCCGACTTAGAGGCAAGAATTACACCCAAAACAAGAATGCTCATTATCAATACGCCACAAAATCCTACGGGTGGTATTTTAACAACCGAAGATTTGCAGGCGATTGCGGAACTTGCAGTTAAGCATGATTTTATCGTTTTGAGCGATGAAATTTATTCGCAGATAACGTATGACGGATTTACGAATGATACAATTACGCGATTTGATGGAATGAAAGAACGTACGATTTTATTGGACGGTTATTCCAAAACATTTGCAATGACGGGATGGCGTATGGGCTACGGTGCAATGCCGGAGCATATAGCCAAAGTTGTTGCCAAATTGCAAACAAATTGCACATCGTGTACTGCAAGCTTTAATCAGATTGCCGGAATCGAAGCATTAAATGATCGTACATTACCGCGCGTTAATGAGTTTCTCGGCGAATTCAAAAAGCGTAGAGATGTTATTGTGAATAGTTTGAATTCTATTAGCGGTTTTCGTTGTCATTTACCGAAAGGTGCATTCTATGTATTCCCGAATATCGAAGCAACGGGTATGACTTCGCAAGAAGCTGCCGACTTCTGCTTATACGAAGCGGGTGTTGCCTGTTTGAGCGGTACCGCATTCGGAGTACATGGCGAAGGTTTTATCCGATTTTCGTATGCTAATTCGGTAGAAAATATAGAAGAGGCAATGAGAAGAATCAAAACGGCGATTGAACAACGCGGTTAATTTCTTTTTTACCAGTATAACGAAACGGTATTCTCATGCAAGAATACCGTTTTTTTGTTTTAATACATCGATTGCACAATTCAATCAAACTGTTCTTAAATATTTTCGCAATTTGCTATGAAATTGAATAGGCAAGAATATAGGACTACAAAAAGAGTGGATAAAATAAGACGCATACTATCGCGGCGACAGCCTGACTTAACGATTATTCTCGAAAATGTACATGATGCACATAATGTTTCGGCTGTTCTTCGCTCTTGTGATGCGGTCGGCATATTTTCGGTATGTTTATTGTACTACGGAGAATGTGAATTTCCCGATCTAAGTAAAAGGAGTTCTGCAAGTGCAAAAAAATGGGTTGATCAGACACGATATTCATCGGTTGATGAGTGCTTTTCGAGTCTTAAAGAGCAGGGGTTCAGAATACTGACGACAGCTTTGGGAAAAAATGCTGTCAGTATTTACGAAACTGATATGACGGAAAAAGTTGCCATTGTTTTCGGCAATGAACATAGTGGAGTATCGAAAGAAGCATTGGAAAAAGCGGATGGTAATATTGTTATACCGCAGGTAGGCATGATTCAGAGTTTGAATATTTCCGTAGCATGTGCCGTAACCGTTTTTGAAGCATTCAGGCAAAGAAACGCGAAGGGAATGTATGATTCCGTTCGATTTAATGAAGAGAAATTAGAATCTTTAGTTGAAGATTGGAGTAAACGTTAATAATAATGGCAAGTCATTCATATATATCGGTAATGCTTGTTGATGATCATGAAATTGTTCGTTCGGGTTTGAAACGTTTTCTTTCTACCGACGGCTACATTCATATAGTTGCCGAAGCATCCTCCGGCTCGGAAGCCGTTGACCTTGCCGAAATGTATAAACCGGACGTAGCTCTGATTGATGTTAATATGCCAATAATGGATGGAATAGCCACGACAAAACGTATTCGTATCGTATCGCCTAAAACCAGAATCATTATGTTGAGTGCTCACAATGACAATTCTTATTTTGATTCCGCAATTCGGGCAGGGGCGCAGGGTTATCTTACTAAGGAGATAGATATAAAGGGTTTGGTTGATGCGATAAGAACGGTTATGAAAGGGGAGAGGGTTTTCTCAAAATCAATCGGGGAGACCACCGTTACTATACGCGGCGAACAAATACGCGATTTGCCTCCCGATATACACCTGACCCGAAGGGAAAGGGAAATTTTGGAACTTGTCGTAAAAGGTCATACAAGTCATGAAATAGCTGAAAAACTTTCAATAAGTGCCCGAACAGTCGAAACACATCGTTTTAACCTTCTTAATAAGTTGGGCGTAAAAAATACCGCAGATTTGGTACGTTTTGCCTTATCAAACAATTAAAAAAGCCCGTTTTTCCTATCCTAATTAAACAATTCACCCCCTTTACGTAGTTGTACGTATTGAGAATATGCAGGCATTGGCAGTAAATTTGCTGTATGGGAAAAAAATGTCTTTACTTGCCAGTACAAGGTGATATTATGGTACGGTTAAATACCGAATCGCGTCAGAAAAAACATCGCAGTTTATTTATTAAGTCTTTATCAAACAAATTATTACGTTTGTTTGTGCTGACTGTGGTTCTAACTGCGTTCAATATATGGAACTCATCTGCTCAACAGCCGAGCGAGAATGTCGGTATCGGAACTAAAAATCCCGATCCTTCCGCTTTGCTTGATTTGAGTACTACTTTATTAAGTTCGCCAAAGGGTTTTCTTGTTCCGAGAATGACTCGTGCCGAGAGAATAAATATACAGTTGCCGGCAACAGGTTTGCTTGTGTGGCAAACGGAAGGCAATGATTTCGGCTTTTGGTATTATAATGGCAAGGCATGGCAACCCCTACAATCATTAAACTTTAACTTCCTCAATCCCCAAGATGGAAGCACAAGTCAACTTGATTCTCTTGCTTGGCTTATACGAGGCAATAAATCAACAAATCCCGATAAAAACTTCATAGGTACAATCAATCCTGCTGACCTTGTTTTCAAAACAACGAATCTTGAGCGTTTGCGCATAACTTCGCAAGGTGATGTTAATGTACAGTCTCTAACATCGGGCGGTATGGTAAAAGCTGTTCCGGGTACAGGTACATTAGTGATTGCTACTCCGGGTGCAAACGGCGATTATGAAATGCCACTTGCATTCAATAATGGTATTACAAGAAACGGACAGAATGTTTCCTTAGGTGGGGCACTTACTCAAAACACCGAAATAGACTTAGGCAATTTGAACTTAACATTTCCGGGTACGGGTAATTTCGGTATCGGTACATCAACCCCAACGATGAATTTTGAAGTAGCCGGTACTCCGGGTATTTCAAATGTGCGTCTCGGATCATTAGCAGGCGTTGGTCAACGAATTGTAGGTACGGATGCAACAGGCGCATTAACGACGATAGATTTTGCAGGCGGTTCGGTAGTGGGCGGTTCGGGAACGGTAAACTTTGTACCGAAATGGACACCGAACAGTACAACACTCGGCAATTCGCAAATATTTGATGATGGTACGAATATCGGTATCGGAAATACGACACCGGAAGAGTTTTTCTCTATCGGTAACAATTCACAATTTCAAGTAACTCGAAGCGGTGCTCTTGTTGCTGCTACGGGACTTACTTCAAGCGGAACGATCACATTTTCCGGTTTGAATGCCGGTGGTATTCTGAAGTCAACTCCGGGTACGGGTACAGTGGTTTTGGCTACTCCGGGCACGGACTTTGAAAATCCGCTTACATTTAGTAACGGTTTATCAAGAACAGCTAATACAGCTGAACTCGGCGGCTCACTTACAAAATCAACTTCTATTGATTTCGGTACAAATAACCTTACATTAAGTAGTGCCGGCAATACTGGTAATATTGTTATCGGAAAATTCGCCCAAGCGGGTGTTGTAAAAAATCTTGATGGCGGTACTTTAATAAGTGGCAAAGTTGATTTAGCAAATGAAGTAACGGGAATTCTTTCTCCGACTAATGGCGGTACCGGACGTAATTCTGTTGGCTTACCCGGTACGGTTGCTTTCAGCAATGGTACTATTTTGGATTTTACGACTCAAGGAACCGATGGACAAGTTCTTATCTCTAACGGTTCAAATTCTCCTACATGGAAAAATGCTTCTGACTTATATACATTTGAAAACGGTATTACTGCAACAGGTACTGTTGTCGGTTTAGGCGGTACGCTTAATAAGACCACTCAAATCAATATCGGTACAAACGATCTTATTTTAAGTGCAACGGGTAATACAGGTAATATTGCAATCGGCAAATTCACTGTTCCGGGTATTGTGAAAAACGATGCTGCGGGCGTTCTTTCGAGTGGTAAAGTTGACCTTAACAATGATGTAACCGGTACTTTAACTCCTGCCAATGGCGGTACGGGTAATACTGTTGTCGGTGCAGCCGGAACGGTTGCCTTTAGCGATGGCAACAAAATTACTTATACGACAGTAGGTACGATAGGACAAGTACTTCTTTCCGACGGATCAGCAGACCCGAAATGGTCAAAAACATTATCTGAATTTACGATAAATCAAAGTACATTAAATAGTCCGATTATCGCCGGTTCTACAACAGTACTTGGCGATATGACATTTAATGGGCCTGCCATATTTAATGATACGGCAATATTCAATAAACCCCCGAAATTCCCTCTTAATAGAAATCATATTTATGTAGGTAATACACAAAACCAAGCAGCACCATTTGCACCGGGCAGTAACGGCAGTATTCTTTCCATTAACTCCGGTGGTGATGTTCAGTGGACAAATACTCTACCGCCAACGATTGATGTACCGTTTAATCAGGTGAAAACAGGAGTTAATACAGGTCAGGCATTAACAGTTGGTGCGGGAACGGTTTTTGAAGCAACAAATGGCGGTATCGTTCGTGCGAACGAATTTGTAGGAACAGGTTCGACGACATCTGCGGTTGATCTTAATACAGCAGAAGTAAACGGAGTACTTTCACCGGAAAATGGTGGTACGGGCAGCAATAGCGTAGGTCAAGCCGGAACGGTAGCATACTCCGACGGCACAAAATTGAGCTATAATAATGCCGGAACAGATGGTCAAGTACTAATTAGCAAAGGTTCGGGAACACCCGAATGGACAAATGCTTTAACGGGTTTAACCCTCAATACGACAGTATTGAATGGCGGTACGACCATTAACAATAATCTTGAAATAAACGGACCTCTTCAGGTTGATAGTTCTTCCGTATTTAATGGTGGCAGCACATTTAATGGGCCAGTTACCTTTAATCAATTACCGAATTTACCATTAGCATTGAACAATGTATTTGTAGGTAACTCTCAAGGTTATGCTCAGGCAAAACCACCGATTAATAATTCGATATTGACAACGGACGGTTCGGGCAATGTTGATTGGCGCAATACATTACCCGATGGCATTAATGTTCCTTTTAATCAGATAGCAAGCGGTACGAATACGGGACAAGCCCTTACAGTAGGTGCAGGAACGGTATTGGAAGCTACGAATGGCGGTGTCAACCGTGCAAATGAATTCGTAGGAACGGGTTCTACAACGTCGGCAGTTGACCTTAATACAGCCGAAGTGAACGGAGTACTTTCACCGCAAAACGGCGGTACTGGTAGTAACAGCGTAGGTCAAGCCGGAACGGTAGCATATTCCGACGGCACAAAACTGAGCTATAATAATGTCGGAATAGACGGTCAGGTATTGATAAGCAAAGGTTCGGGAACACCTGAATGGACAAATGCCTTAACGGGTTTAACTATTAACAATACGACTATCAATAATTCAACAATGAATAACTCGACGTTGAATAATATAGTGATTGATTCATCGCTTACGGTTAATGGGCCTACAACCTTTAATAATAGTGTTACTTTTAATCAGTTACCGAATTTACCATTAGCATTAAACAATGTATTTGTAGGTAATGCACAGGGTAATGCGGAAGCAAAACCACCTGTCAATAATTCGATTCTTACAACGGATGCTTCCGGTAATGTTGATTGGCGCAATACTTTACCTTCGGGTACTATTGTTCCTTTCGATCAGATTACAAGCGGAACGAATACCGGACAAGCTCTTACCGTAGGCGCTGGAACTGTACTTGAAGGAAATAATGGCGGTATTGTAAGAGCTAATGAATTTGTAGGAACGGGATCTACTACCTCGGCTGTTGACCTTAACACAACGGAAGTAAATGGAGTATTAACACCGGAAAACGGCGGCACAGGCAATACGACAGTAGGTCCTGCCGGAACGGTTGCATTTAGTGATGGAACAAAAATAGATTATACAACAGTCGGAACAATCGGACAAATACTTATAAGTAAAGGTTCGGATGATCCCGAATGGACAAATAATATTGTGAATGTTACGATAAACAATTCGACAATCAATAATGCGACGGTAAACAATTCAACATTAAATAATATTGTAATTGATTCATCATTAACGGTGAACGGTTCGACGATTTTTAATGATAATGTAACCTTTAACAATAGTGTTACCTTTAATCAATTACCGAATTTACCATTAGCATTAAACAATGTATTTGTAGGTAATGCACAGGGTAATGCAGAAGCTAAACCACCTGTCAATAATTCGATTCTTACAACGGATGCTTCCGGTAATGTTGATTGGCGCAATACTTTACCTCCGGGTACAACCGTATCATTCGATCAGATTACAAGCGGAACGAATACCGGACAAGCTCTTACTGTAGGAGCGGGAACTGTACTTGAAGCAAGCAATGGCGGTATCGTTCGTGCAAATGAATTTGTAGGAACGGGTTCTACCACATCTGCAGTTGATCTCAATACAGCAGAAGTAAATGGTACGTTGGGTATAACCAATGGTGGTACAGGTGTAACGACTGTTCCTAACAATGGTCAATTACTTATCGGCAACGGTACGGGATACGATGTAACGAATCTTACTGCCGGACAAGGTATTACTATTACAAACGCTGCCGGTGCAATTACGATTGCGACTTCGACAGGACTTGATAACGGAACATTGAATAATAGCACATTACGTTGGGATGATACACAGAAAAGTTGGACGGAAAATGTAAATATTCTTTCCACATCGGCAGGTCAATTAAGCGTTCAGTCGGGTGTGAGTTTCAATGGTACGAATTCGCCGATTACTTTAAATGGAAATCAAGGAAATAGCGGGCAGGTATTGATTAGTAATGGTGCAGGACAAACTGCACAATGGTCGAATGTTCTTACTAATATCACATTAGACAGTAGCACAACCGTTAATGGGCCAATCGAATTTAATGATACTGTCAATTTTGGCGATACAGTCATTTTTAATGTTACGCCGAGTTTACCTTTAACAAAGGGTAGCATTTTTGTCGGTAATAATAATAATATAGCCGCAGAATATGCAGTCGGTACTGATGGTCAAGTCTTGATGGTGGAGAATGGCTCGCCAATATGGAAAAACGGTTTGGGCATTTATAAATTCCAGAATGGTTTAACATTGACGAATGACACAGTTCGTTTGGGCGGGGATTTAACACAAAACACGAACATCGGTCTTGGTGTTCATAATTTGAGTATCGGTGTTGCGGGACAGAGCGGCACAACAAGTTTTGAGACAGGCATCAATCTCGGTGACGGTACGAATACAACAGTACCGTTATCTACACGCGGCACATCGGGAGTAAACGGTCAAGTACTTATCAGTCGCGGCGCAGGTAATTCACCGGACTATGTTGACAGTTTGAATAATTTCAGTTTGAATAATACAAACTTGTTCAACACCACATTAAATAATAACACGACAGTAAACGGGCCGACGACCTTCAATAATACGGTCAATCATAATGATAATGTGACCTTCGGTGATACGGCAATCTTCAATAGCAAAGTAATCTTCAACCAGTTACCGCAATTACCATTACCGAAAGGTAATATATGGGTAGGCAATGCAAATGACATCGCCGATAGTGTAGCCCCCGGAGCAAATGGCACAATCCTACGTATCGTAAACGGTATTCCTACTTGGAGTAACTCAAGTTCGCTTTATACATTTGAGAATGGTTTAACGAGAACAGGTGACACGGTTCGTTTGGGCGGAGATTTAACTCAAAACACGAACATCGGTCTTGGTGTTCATAATTTGAGTATCGGTACTGCAGGACAATCCGGCACAACAAGTTTTGAAACAGGCATCAATCTTGGAGACGGTACGAATACAACAGTACCGTTATCTACACGCGGCACATCGGGAGTAAACGGTCAAGTACTTAT
>JALHLL010000033.1 GCA_022844575.1 bacterium | reverse complement strand
AAACATATTTAAGAGCAAAATGTCTTAAATGTTTTTCCACTTGATTACCCTCAAGCTTTCTTTAATGCAACCTTAAACGTTGCCCCTTCACCGGAAGTGCTTTCGCACCAAACAAGGCCGTTCATTGCTTCAACTAGATGCTTTACTATAGCCAAACCCAATCCCGATGAACTTTCTCCGGCTGTCGGTCTGGTAGAAAGTTTAGAGAATTTCTTAAAAAGTTTATCATGTTCCTCTGCGACGATACCTTGCCCGCTGTCTTTTACACTCACGATATAGTTTTCATCCTTTTCATAGACTTTTACATTTACATTGCCTCCTATAGGAGAATACTTTAGTGCATTGGAAATAATATTATCAAATACTTCTTCTAAATAACTTTTATCACCGATTATTACAGCTTCATTGCAATCATTCGTTATTGTCATCTCAATATTTTTAGCATTTGCTTTTCCTGTATAAGAATCTGCCGACGATTCTATAATCTTAACGAGGTCAATATGCTCGTTTTTTATATTCAATTTATTTACTTCGTAAGAATGCAAACTAAGCCAATTTTCGATTATGGTTAACATCCGATCAATCATTACATGAACTTTATCCGCGTGATACTGAATGCCATCAAAATTCTTTTTTTGAGCAAATACTTGCATCAAATCCACAGCCAGAACAATAGCTTGCATAGGGTTTTTCAACTCATGAGCCGCTATTGACAGCATATTACTTTTTTCTTGACTCAATATTTGCAAACTCTCATTTTGCATCCTTACCGTTTCATAAGCCCTATAGAGCGATATATGAGTTTTTACACGCATAAGAAGTTCATGTGTATGAAATGGTTTCGTTACATAATCGACTGCACCTAAGGTAAGCCCTTCTACAACTCTTTCCGTATCCGTATGAGCTGTTAGAAAAATCACGGGAATTTTCGCCACTTTTTCCGTACTTTTTATTCTTTTACACACCTCAAATCCATCTATTACCGGCATTGATATATCTAATAATATCAAATCAGGTTCCAGCGCTTCAAGCATTTGAAGAGCTTCGTAGCCGTTACTGGCAAAAGCAGTATCATAGCCGGCATTATCAAGATGAATACCTATAGTCTGCAAATTTTCCGGTACATCATCTACAACGAGTACAATCGGTCTATTTGTATCTCCCCCCATCAATAAGTGGGTATTTTCAAATAAATCCATAATTCATCCTCAAAAAAAAGTATGAGACACATAATATTTACTCCACATCCACAAGACTCTTACACCATTATCCAACTACACAATCACTATAAAACATTAATACATTACACACCTTATTGTACATCTAAACAATGTATAATATTTCATTCATTGCTAACATCACATTTTTACTATCAGACAACTTCCTCCGCAAAACTATTAAGCAATTCGGGAAAATGTTTCATACAATTTTTCACAGCAAGAACATCAACCTGATCGCAATAACCTATAAGCGAAACCGCATAGTCTTCCCAAATCGGCAGATTCATATTTTCGACCGATGATTTGAGAGCATGAGCAAATTTCTTTATACGAGAAAGAATAACCATATTCGAGAGAACCTTCCATTCCTCTTCAAATTCCTTTTTTAATTCCATGGATTTAATTCTATATTTTTCCCTTTCCTCCGCCGACATTGAATATAAGTTTTTTTGAGATTGAATAACCCTATCATTCGTTTTGCTTACGTTTTTCTCTACTATACCCAAATACTTACTCATCATAACCAATAACTCGGTTCTATTTACAGGTTTTCTTAAAAATCCATCGGACACTTTCGTCACATTTTCCTCTTCATGAGCAAGCACCGAAGCTGTTATTGTAATAATGGGAATATGAGAGGTTTCTTTTTTGGCTTTTATTATATTGATAGCATCAAATCCATTCATAACGGGCATACGTAAATCCATAAGAATGACAGACGGTGAATACTTAGATGCAGAATCTACGGCTTCCGCACCGTCTTCGGCTTCGTATATTTTTATTCCTGTATATTCCAAATATGTTCGGAATAACTCTCTGTTTTCAAGTATATCGTCAACAATTAAAACACTATAGGAGGAATAATCTAAATTCTCCATCCAAGAATTCGAAAAAACATGTTCTTTATCTCTCAAAGAATTGCTTACGGTAATCTCCGGTAACATAATGGTAAAGACAGACCCCTCACCTACTGTACTTTCCACTTTTATAGTTCCGCCCATTGCTTCAATAATACGACGGGTGATTGTTAATCCTAAGCCGGTACCTCCGTACTTTCTGGTGCTTTGCCCTTCTTGTTGTACAAATGCCTCAAAAATTTTATCAAGCTGGCTATTCTCTATACCGATACCGGTATCTTTTACTTCAATAGTAAGCCCTATTTTCCCTTTATGCACGACATTTTTATTAGCTTTAGAATTATCATTTTTTGTTAATTTAATCGAGACAAACACATATCCTTGCTTCGTAAACTTTATCGCATTTCCTATAAGATTGAACAATACCTGCCTTAATCGTACTTCATCTAGTATCAAAGAATTCGGAACAGATTCATCAATAACGACAATTAGCTCCAATTCCTTTTCCTGAAGTTTAGGATAAAAAATTCGCTGTACCTCGTCAAGTAATATACGTACACTCATCGCATCATTACTAAGTTGTAATTTACCCGCTTCAATCTTAGCCAAATCGAGTATATCATTGATTAATGATAATAATGTTCTACCACTCGAGTTTATTGTTTCCAAATGTTTTTTTGCTACACTATCATTAATGCTTTCACGCAAAATTTCTGTAAAACCCAAAATTGCATTCATCGGAGTTCGTATTTCATGGCTCATATTTGCAAGAAATTCCGATTTTGCTTTACTTGCCTCTTCTGCAATTATTCTGGCTTCTTCTATTCTACGTTCAGCTTCTTTCTGTTGTTCTACATCAACAATTACACAAAAATAATGTTGTTCACCCTTAAATTCCAGTACAGAAAATGATTGCAATGTTGAACGTTTTCTCCCGCCATGCACATACATTGTTTTCAAAATACCAGGCACGCTTTCACTATTCCCCAATGCTTGTATCATCATATGTTCTTCTTCACCGATATGCTCCTCAACCCCTAATTCATAGGTAGTTTTTCCTAAAGCATCTTTACGGTCTATACCCACAAATGAAGCCCAAGCCGGATTGACATCCACAATCTCTCGGATTTTTCTTTCCTGCGATAATTTCAAGATTAACATCGGCAAAGGACTTCCTTCGAACACTATCGAAAAACGCCCTTCACTTTGTGTTAATGCCTTTTCCGTTCTATCCCTCTCAATACGTTCCAAATTATAGGTGACCATTCTCGCAAGTGATGTTACAAAGCCCAATTCATCACTTCGCCAATGACGCACAGCTTTGCTCTCCAAACAAATAACACCGACTACCTTACCATTATGCCATACGGACATATCCAAAAGGGAAGCTATCCCGAATCTGTTGAAATATGTATCTGAAATTGCTTGAGTGGCTTCGTTTTCAAGAACATTTTCTATAATAACGGGCGATTGAGCATTTAACAGAATCTGATAATATAAATGTATGTCATCAAGGTTTAACAGCGAATTTGTCATATCGTCAAAAGTATCCGTTTCGCTATCATAATGAAACATACATTTCATTATTTTCTGGTCTATAATTTCCCAATAACTCACATACTCCGAATGCAGGCAATTTGCTGTACTTAATACTATTTCTTTAATGGTTGTATCAAAATCCTTAAGTTCATTTTGTGATAATCGTAACAATTCATTACGCAATTCAAGAGATCTTTTCTCCGATTGCAAAGTCTGAACCAATTTCTTTTCTTCTTCTCTTTTTCTCTCTTTTGTAACATCCACACCTATACCCGTAATGCCTGCAGGTTTCTTTTGTTCATCATATCGGAAAGCAATATGCCATTCGGTTATACATTCTTCGTCGTCTTTTTTGCGAATAATTA
The DNA here is from genome assembly GCA_022844575.1 of bacterium. GTDB lineage: Bacteria > Bacteroidota > Ignavibacteria > Kapaibacteriales > UBA961 > UBA2353. The sequence goes on along the minus strand of JALHLL010000033.1, from coordinate 16,210 downwards.
CCTGATGATTAACCAAGTTTGCACCACCAAGCATCATTTCGTAAAAATCCATCACATTATTACCTTCCTTATCGGCAAACATGGTTTCATGCCATTTATTTCCGATAAGTTCGTTTCTCGTAAACCCTGTTACTGTTTCAATAGCTTCGTTTACACTTATTACCGTGCCTGCCATATCCAAATCAACCACAATCGCAGGAATAGATTCCAGAATTGTCTGAGTATATTCTTTTTCTAGTACTAATTCAGCTTCGGCTCTTACACGCTCAAACTCTGCACTTACTCTTGGTGCTATAACCGCAAGAAGAGATTGTATGAAATCCACATCGTTAATTGTACCACTACTTAATACTGCAATAATTCCGATTAATTTATTATCGGATGTTAATAAAGGAACACCGAAAAATCCTCTTATATTAAAATCTTTTAACACATAATCATTGGGGAAAGCATCTTGCACTTTATCTTTTACAACGGTTACACCATTGTATATTACTTCCTCACATATCGTACCATTAAGCTCAAATTCAACATTTGCACCTGCCTCACCTTTAAAGGAGTGACTTATTGTTTTAATCTTGGAAACCTGACTTATGTACTCGCCAATAAAAACATAGTCGCTATTAAATGTATTTGCCAATATACTTACTAACGATGCAAAAAAGTCTCTTCCGATTACTGAAGAGGTCGTATCAACCATTGTTCGTAATGCCCTTTCCGCTTGGGCTCTTTTCGTTACATCGGTGGTAGTTATTATTAGCCTGAATACCGTATCATTTTCATCGAAAATCGGTGAAATACGAATCAACCAACTTGACCAAGTGCCGTTTCTATTGCCTACGCTTTCAAATTCAACAACCCTTTTTTCATCCACACAAGTGCGATACCGCATTTTACTCTCTTCAACAGCTGATTTTGGTACTATACCTATAATATCCTCGAGTAACGTATTTGCAAATTTTTCGGAGGGTATATTAATCATTTGCTCATACACTCTATTCATCGAAACGAATTTGAAAGTATCTCCCCATACGTCTATTACCATTATGCCATAAGGCACATTGGAATAAATAGTATTAAGAAATAATTCGTTCTGACGTAATATCATTTCGGAGTGAATCTTCTCGGTAATATCCTCCACACTCAATATTATTCTATACACAGTATTTTTACCATCTTTGAGAGGAGTTAGTCGTGTTAACACAATACTTTCATTCAGCGATGAGAAGGTAAATCTGAATTCACGGATAGTTTGCTCTTTTGCGGAAACTGTTAATTCCTGATGAAGCATTTTTACATACTTTTTATCAATAAGGGTATAAGAATCATCAACATATGCACCTATAATACTCTCGTGCTTAATTCCGAGTACTTTCTCACACGAAGGGTTTATACTAACGAACACAAATCTATCCGAATTCTCAATATCACACACCGCAACTCCATAACTCGATCCCATATAAATCGAATTAAGAAATTGCTCACTTTTTAACAAATTCTCTTTTGTCAATGATTCTTCGGTAACATCCAGTGTAGTTGTTATAATTCTATACACTGAACCTTTTTCGTCAAGAATCGGAACAAACCGCTCGTTTGAAGAAACCCTGCTGCCATCGGACCTTGTTAAGGTAATTTCTTCTGTAACTATAGTCCCCAGCACCTTACAAGAAAGTAATCGGTTGCGTGTTTTTTCAATCGCATTTGATTTAAGGATCTTTGATGCTATGAGTTCATTAAACGTTCTTCCAATAAAGTACTCCTTATTTATTCCTAAATATTGCAACCCCATCATTTGTTCTTGTTTAGGATTAATTCCCACAATTTCAAAGTCATTGTTGGGCAATACATCAACAACGATAACACCGAAGTCCACATTTGAGAAAACTATATCGAGAAATTGTTTATTTCTTAACAACTCCTGTCGGTAAGCATGATATTCCGTAACATCTCTGATAATACCGAAATATGAAATTTCATTTTCTTTGATATAAGGTTTTGATTGAGCAGAAATCCAAATCTCCGTACCATCTGGTTTGGTAAACGGGCATTCAAAACTCCAATTATCCGTTTTATTTCTTGACTCGATAACCGATTCAAGCATAGTTGTCCGATAATTTTCGGGTATTGCACTAACAAAAGTATTGTAGAATGTTTCAATGGAATTGCTAATACCAAGCAATTCTTCGGATTTCTCGCTTATATAATAAAATCCATGTTCCTTAGTACTTGTGCGATAATAATACTCATAAATTACTCCGGGTACATTTTTCGACATCTCATGAAAACGTGAGGCACTGCGGTTTACCTTTTCCTCCGCCTTTTTTCTATCGGTAATATCAATCAGATACCCATTCCACAAAATACTGCCATCATCCAAACGGCTCGGTACGGCATGACTTTCCACCCAAATAAGATTACCCATTTGTTTAGGTATTCTATATTCTTCATGAAAAATTTCCAATGTATGCGCGGATTTCCGCACAGCCTGCCTTAAATACTCCAAATCTTCGGGGTGAACCAAATGATATACTATAGACGCATCCTCTTTCACATCACCGGGGCTTACTCCATAAATTGTTTTTATTCCTTCGCTTGCAAAAGGATAGCAAATACTTCCATCGGGAAATAGTCTGAATTGATAAATAAAGCCGGGTAAAAACTGTGCTGTTTTTTCTATTTTTTCGAGCAATTCCGCTTTTTCCTTCTGATATCTCCTTTCTTGTTTACAATCCGTTATTATAATTATACGGTATTGTATCTCAAAGGTCTGTGATATATAAATATCGACGACATGCGGTAATCCATTTTTTTTGCGGATTACTAATGAAGTCTTAAACGATTCTTGAGTCAGTTCTCTCACATTGTGTTCAAATAGCTGACTAAGTTCATCACTAGTATTTTCATGGAGTAATAGCTGAAAATTTATTTGCTTCAGTTCCTCGTCATTATAACCGCTGACGCTGCAAAAAACATTATTAGCTAAAACGATATTACATGAATTATCAACGATAACAAGGGAATTTTCCGCGCTATTGGCAATCTCACAAAAAAAATCCGACACCGCAAATTTCATTGTACTTTGCGATATAGCCTTTCTATCAAGCATTCTTTTTAATGCTTTAGAAAACGTAAATATTTTTTGTACAGCCATAAACACACACTTAATTACTGCGAAACACCCGGCACTATCACATTCACTTCATAAATTATCGTTTTACAATTTTTAATGATTGAATAACTTTTCCGCCGGAAATCAGATTACATACATAAACGCCCGATGACAATTCCTGAACCGAAACCGCATTATCTTCAGTATTTCTCGTCAATATTACGCGACCTTCCACATCAAGTATCTCAACCGACTCAATATTTGCTAACATTATTTTTAGAATATCATGTACAGGATTCGGATATAGATAGTTAGCATTGCTCTCATACTCCGTAACACTTGTTAATCCGTATGCGCTTGTTATAGCATATCCGCCAATGAGATCACCATTCATAAAACCGCTTACATAGTAATCATCGGTAAAGGCAGTGCCATTGGAAAGCTGTGCCAGTTCCTTTATCTTCGCATCCGACTCAATAGCATCAGATGAATTTACGATGCCCAAAGAATTTCTGGATAGCCCCGTAGTCTTTTCCCAACCTTCTATTTCTTCCGACGCATAATACAGTGTTACTTTACAATTACTCTTTAGCAAACTTGTATCGCCATTGATATAAAACACCTTGTCGGCTAAAAAGCGTTTATCCGAAGAAATCGTAAAGCCGTTTTCTCCCGCTTTAACAATCGAAAGTGTAATAGTACCTAAGTCTTTATCCATAAGATTTTCAATCGTACCCATTATTTTACCGGTGCTCGAATAAAAATCAACTTTTTGCTTTGCTCTTATTATTTCGGGTGAGGAGGTAACAATTTTCTCAACCGGGGAATTCTTTTTCACACCTTTTCCGGTTATATACATTTCGTCGAGAATTATACCGTCTTCATCAACAGTTGTTGTTGCATTCACAAAACGGAATCTCACATCGCTTTTGCCAATAAACTGATTAATATTTATTGAAGATTTCTGAATATCCATACTAAAATGATTAAACCCCGGGCCCTCTAATGACCATAATGTAGCACTATTATACCAGTTCTGTGCTAAAGGGTCATCCTTACTACCTAGTAAGCTCCATGTCACCCCTTTATTAGTAGAAGCTTGTACATTCATACCTCCGCCTTCTGAAGCCATTTGCCTGAAAGAAAACCCCAAGTGATAATCACCCTCAGCCCCAACGAATGTAAAAGGCGGTGTTTCCAATGCATAAACATTCCCTCTTTGTCCCTGTCCTTTTCCTATATTCGTTATCCACCCCTTTGTTCCTTCAATAGCACCCGATTTGCCATTCATGAATTTTTTACCGGAATTGTTTATACCCCATTCCCATTTATCCGAACCGTCGCCGATAATGGAAACAGTCTGAAAGCCCCCGTCATTTTCTTCAAAATTATTTACATAAGGAACCGTTGCAACTGACCCTACTACTATTTTTTTAGAATAAAAAGTATTTCCGGGTTGTACTGTAAGTGTTACAGTATATTCGCCTGATTTCGTATAAATTTTATACGGATTAGCTAATGAAGAAAAAGTACCGTCGCCGAAATCCCATGTTCTTTGTTCCGAGTACGGAGTTCTGTTCGTGAATTTTATGGGATTATTAACCGCAGCAATAGAATTTGCAAAATCTGCAATTCCAATAGAAAATGAACTTATTGCAGGATTGGAACATTCGATTTCTGAATAATACTCACAGCGTATCAAATCACCACGTTTTAAGGTTATACCTGATAATATATCAGTATTATTTTTTATTGTATCACCCTCCACTATCCATCGTATTTTGGGTGATTGAAGTGTACCTGTTTTAATTGCCTTTACCGATGAAGGAATTCCCGTATTCGCATCTACCGTTACCTCACTCTGTACTCCAATATTTATTGAAGGGCGTAATTGTAAGGATATTGATGCCGATGCAGCTATATTATTGTTGGAGGAAGAAATAATTTCACATAGTACTTTATCACCATTTTTCAAACCGGTAAAAGTATATTGTTTAGTTTTTGTTCTTGCAATTTCAGTACCGTTTACTTTCCAAATATACTGCGGTTTTTTACCAGCATGAATAGGCTGCGCGGAAAATGTTACCGGTTGGTTTTCACACAATTCAGACATTTTACCTTGTACTTTTACCAATATCTCAGGTTTAAGGTTTGCAATTTCAAAATCCCATACCCCCCTACCATATGTACAAAAGCGTACTACATTTATAGGTTTTACATATTCAACCGACCAATAGGTTTGGTCAGGTGCACCATACGGCTGCATTCCATACATATCGTACCATTTTTTTTCGTCCATACTATATACATAAGGTCCTGCTTCCGTTGCCGCAAAAATGAATTTCTCGTCCGGTGTACATACAATTCTATAGAACAGTGTCTTTGGTGCATTTTCATCAAGAGCAGTCCATGTGGAACCGTAATCTGTTGATCGAAAAACGCCAGCACCTGAATAACCTGAACCGCTTACATATACTCTTCTTTCATCGTTAGGTGAAGGTAATATACAATTACCATAAAAATAATGTCCTCCGGGTAATGCTTTACTTGATTTTGAAGACCATGTTTTTCCACCATCAACCGTCGCATAAAAATCTAAATTCGATGTCATTACAAATCGTACTTTTTTATTTCTCGGCGAATAGTTAGCAGCCGTTAACTGCGAACCGAAATTAAATGGCTGAACAGTAGCCTGAGCAGCACCATTAACCGATTTAATATGGTATAATCTTCCTCCTATCTGATTCTCAGGTGCTCCGCCACACATGAATACAGCTGCCGGATTATCGGGATCAGCCATTAACGGAGCCATCCATAATTGCCCCTTGCTCGTATAGTCCCACCAAGCCGTAAGTCCGCCTTTTCTTGGCTCGGGTAAATATGTTAAAAAGCCCGGATATGTCATCCAGAATGTCCGCGCACTATCAGCACTTACAAAATGTCCGTAATCACCGCTTATAACCTGCTGAAAATTGAGAACATTTGTTGTGGTATCAATTTCCGAACGCTGATACCCTTGATCTTGACTACCGGCATAAATAATATCCGGCTCAAAAAAACTTGTAATGGTACCATAGTATTGACTAATATTATGGTTTTTTAAGGATAAGTTTCTTACCGTTTGTAATTTATCATACGATACATATAAACCGCCATGACAACAAATAAGTATTACCTCTTTTCCGCTTTTATCGAAAAAGGAATTGATATTCATAATATCGGCATGTAATTTTGATTGTGGCTGACCGTAATATTCACCCCATTTATTGATTACATTCCATGTTTTTCCACCATCATTACTTCTATAGCAATCAACAAAACCGCATGTAACTAAATTATGGTCTGTTTGAGAAACAAAAGTAATATTTCCGTCGGCCGTTTTTCCTTGCAAATTCCATGTTTTCGCGCCATTATTGCTCTTATACAAATTGCCATCGGCATAAGCATAAAGGTACAATGATTTTCCATCATCCAAACCTCCGGATATTTGACAGTTAGCTGCGGGCAAAGTAGAAAGAACCGATGTAGTACCGTTCGGGGCTATTTTATTAAGTACACCTTCCGATGTATAATAGGCATTCTGTGAAAACTCTCCATTAGACCATAACGTAAAATCCTTCATCGTCATAAATATCTGGGTATACGTTTTACCAAAATCATTTGAACGATACAAAACCCATTTTGCTCCCCAGGGATCTCCATTCCATTCGCGTGTTACAAGATAAACGATATCTTTAGCACGCATCAATCGTTCAACACTACCCCAACTATATTGCTCTCGGCTTTGCTTTAATCCTTTTAACTCACCTGATGCCTGCCATGTTTTACCCCAGTTATCGGAATATTCCGCTGTCACATTCGTCCAACGCAATAATCTATCTTTATTATTAACGGTCAATCGTAAACGATAATTCAATCTTTCAGCATCGTCAACTATTTTCCAATCATTTCCTTCAAGCGTAGCTTTCCAGATATTACCTGACGCCGAGCGTGAAATTATCGTATCGGTTCTTATATCATATTCCGAATTTGCCGCAGAGCCCGATTGATCGGCGCTTCCTCTTTCCCACCAAAATCCAGTTAAACGCCCTTCGGCAAATGTTTGTAAACGGGTATCACCTAATGCTTTTTCTTTTTTTTCATTCAAGCGTACAGTCCTTTGTACTGACATTTGTACGCGATTTTTTGCTTCCGTCACTCTCCAATCATTCCCAGGTTCTATTCTATGTAATGTATCAATCCACGCTTGTCGAGAGTAGCGTCTTCTGCCTTCTTTATGGAATGGTGGAATTTCGGTCGGTTGAGGCATAAACACATTCTGTTCTGCCTTCATAACATCCTGAGCGGTTTTACGCTTTACAAACTTCTTATTCTTCGGCCTCTTATAACTGGCATCCGAATCATTGTGTATAGCAAAAACTAATAGTAAGCAGGCATAAACAAGTACAATGCGTAAATTCATAGTAGGTTCGCTAAGGTTCATAATCTCCGAATAAGTCAAATTTACGGAGATATTCCATATACAGTGTACGAAGTTGAGTACCCGACAATAAAGAACTAACTCGTTAAAATTTGTTAATCCGACCTACTTATGCATCATTTTTTGAAACCATTTTCCATGTTATCTGTCATTACACATATACGACAGCTCCACAGTCGTAGACTTTATCACTTTATCACCACGGAACCCGAGAGCAGTACTCACGGGTTTTTTTATGCCCATAGCCACACTTTAACAATGTTTTACACGTTACCACAACCTCATTATCAGCATTATACATGATTTATACCCATCCTCTTTACGAGAATCAAACCGAGTCGGTACAAACTACAACTTTACAGAATGGCATAAGAATAATGACCGAACATGTACCTACGGTCGAATCGGTAGCGATAGGAATTTGGGTGAATGCTGGCACCAGAGACGAACAAAACGAAACTGCCGGAATTGCTCATTTTATCGAACATTTACTTTTCAGGAGAACAACTAAAAGAAGCAGTTCGGCACTTGCCACGGCTTTTGAAGACCTCGGAGCTTATGCAAATGCTTTTACAACAAAAGAGCATACATGTGTGTACGCGCGCAGTTTAAAACAATATACCCGCCAGACACTTTCTTTGCTTGCAGAAGTTATTAAATACCCTGTTTTTCATCTAAAGGACATTGAAAAAGAGCGTAGTGTTATTATTGAGGAAATAAAAACCTATGAAGAAGACCCCGAAGAGTTGATATTTGATGAAGGTGAGCTACTATTATTCGGTAAGCACCCCTTAGGAAAACCCATAGCAGGTACAGTTGAGAGTATAAGCTCAATACAACGTGATCAAATATTGGGTTTTTATAATCATCATTACAGACCGGAACAAATCGTAGTCTCAATAGCGGGTAATATTCATCATGAGTCCATTGTGGAATACTGTATAAAACTCTTTGAGGGTTTCACAACTGCATATCCGACCAATAAGAAACGTAGAATAAAACCTCATACCATAAAGCCGAAAAATATCACCTTTGAGAGGGATTTTCAGCAATCGCATATTTTTTTCGGAACACTAACTCCCGGAGTTAAATCACAGGAACGGTATGCGCTTGCAGTATTCAATACATTATTAGGTGATGGCATGAGTTCGCGACTCTATCAGAAAGTACGCGAAAAAAGCGGGTTAGCATATTCCATATATTCTACTTTACAGTTATTATCCGATTGTGGTACCTTAGCTATTTATGTCGGCTTGGATAAGAAGAATGTACAAAAATTAAAAGATGTCGTCCAAGAAACACTTCTCAATTTACAAACTGAATTGTGCAGCCCAAAAGAACTAAGAAGAATGAAATTGCAGGTAAGTTCAGGAATTGTAATGTCATTGGAGAGTATGGAGGCACGAATGACTGCAATGGCTAAATCAATGTTAGAAAACAATTCCTATGAAGATGTAAATACGTCATTACAATATGTTGAAAAAGTACAAGCAGAGGATATACAACAATGCGCTAATCTGCTTATACCTGATAAACTGTCGTCGGTGATTTTTTATCCTGAGGTGCTTCAGGCAACTCGACGATAAACGCAGCACCGTGCCCATATACGGATTCGCACCATATTTTACCGTTCATACCTTCCACCAATTTTTTTGTAATGGAAAGCCCCAATCCTGTGGAATTTTCCCCACCTGTAGGTTTTGCACTTAATCGAGTGTATTTTCTGAATAATTTCTGCTTATCTCCCTCTGTGAGCCCCGGACCTTCGTCTTGAACTGCAATCCACACACTATTTTCATGGTGCATAGCTGAAAGCCGTATTGCTTTATCGGGTGGAGAATATTTGATTGCATTACTCAATAAATTATCAATTACTTGCGATAAACGTTCATAATCCGCAAATGAAAATAGTGAGGCGGAAATAGCAGAATAATCCAAGCTTATATTTTTCCTTTGAGCGTTCGGTAAATGTCTTTCCACAACGCCTTGTATTATACGTAAAATATTAACAGCAATTATTTTAAAAGTAAGTGAACCTGTTTCTATTGAATTTGCATCTAATAAAGCAACTATAAAATCCATCATTTGTTGTGCGGATTTTTTTACTTTATTGGAAAGTTCCGATAATTCTTTTTTGGAAAAACGTTCCTCATATCGTAACTGTGTTTCGGCAAGAAGCATAATACTTGTCACATAATTTTTCAAATCATGCGCAACAATGCCCATCAACTCGTTTTTCTCATTATTTATTTCTTTTAACTGCTCAAGCGCAATTTCCAATTCACGATTAGCCGTTGTTGTTTCTTCCTGCTTTTTCTCGATTTCTTTATATGCAATTGTTAGTGACTGCTCTTTCTGTTCCAATTCATCCAATGCCCTTGCCAATTCAACATTTTTAAGTCTATAGACCTCTCTTTCCTTCAATGCTTTTTCAATAGCAAGTCGGGTTTCCATCACCGCAATTAATTTCTGCTTATCAGCATTTAATATCTGATCTCGAATTTTGGAGGACGCTACGAAGAGCCGCAAAGATTCCTTATAATCGCCCATCATTTCAGCAGCCGATGATGCGCCTAAAAGCAATTCCGCCTGAATTGTTTTTGCCCCTATCTCCTCGGCAATCGTAATCCCTTCGGCATAAGCAGCAAGTGCTTCACCATAATTACCCGATATTCTTTCTGTAGCACCTATTTCCAAAAAAACTTCGGCTCTACCATAGGGCTCATTCATTTCGGTATATAAATCAAGTGCCTCCGAATGAAAATTCATCGCCGTAGCATATTCGCCAAGTCGCTGATAAATATTACCGATATTCGTTAGAGCAGTTGCATAACTGTGTCGGTCTCCTATATTTTTCGTCAGTTCGAGTGATTCTTGCTGATATTGCAAAGCAAGTTCATAATCCTGAAGCAATTCATAGTTCTGCCCTATATTTCTTAAGGTTTTGGCAATACCGAATCGATTATTAAATTCTTTGAAGTACTCTAATGATTGAAAAAGATATTGTAAAGCGGTCTGATGATGCTTCAGTTTATAATACACGCCCGCAATATTATTGGATGCAATGGCAATTCCTTGCCTATCATTCGTTACTTCTTGTAAAGCATGAGCTTTCAGCAAATATGTTAATGCTTCATCAAATTGTCCCACCATCTGATAACAATTACCGATATTGCTGAAACACATAGCCATACCGAACTTATTACCCAAGGATTCGAAAAGATGGAGAGCAAAAGTGTGGCTTTCGAGCGAGGAATCGTAATTGCCGAGACGGAACTGAATATTACCTATACCTGAATAAACTTGCGCTTCGCCTTTTTTATCGCTAAGTTCCTGAAAAGAGCTTAAGGCAAGTTGGGTGTATCGTAGGGCTTCCGAATAATCGGAGAGCATAAAGTATGCGCTACCGGAATTGTGCAAAGCACGCGCAATACCTTCTTTATACTGTACCTTCTCCGCGCACTGCATAGCGGCACGCGCCATTTCCAAAGCCGTATATGGAGTGGCACCCTGCAGACTCCATGCACGTTCATTCAGAAGATCGGCTTTTGCCCTATCGTCCGTTACATTGCCGATAACATCTTCAATCTGATCGCTTATAGTTCCTGCCGATCGAATATTATTTTTTCTTTTATCCAATGGTGCGCTATCTCAATAACATGGAATCCGCAATATTACAACTATTATACCAATTACACTCTTATACATAAATTCATGTATCAGTGATAAGAAACAGAGTAAACGTACTTAGCTGCAAATTGTTGAATAATATGCACTTATGGCATATCGAGGTAAAACGTTAAAAACTGTATCTCCACCCTACTTTTACTTCCCATAATTTTTGCTGGCGTAGGGCATTAGCGGAGGCATTATTATTGACTGCCGATGTTGTTAACTGAAGAACTAAGTTATCCAAGAATCGTTTATCGAAGAAGGCACTTAAGGGTATATCAATAGAAAAACTGTTATTAGACGACAAATCGCCTATGTTTCCGCCCACACGCCACTGCACATCGCCTATAATCTGCCCAGCAAGAGATACATTCGCATTGCTTATATCACCAACGGTTCCATTAAAATTGATATTTGCTTCGCTTATGAAAGTACCTTGTAAAAGCGAGCCGAGTTGGCTTGTGATTAGTGAAGATGCACTACCCGACAAATCTCCGACAAGACTTCCCTGACCGGTTTGCGATCCGAAAAGTTCATTTTTAGTACGCGCAAAAACAAGCAACATCAGTGCATTTTCCGTTATCTCTTCCTTAGTACCCGTACCCTCAATACCGTCAATCTGATAGGTAAAAGTAACAATCGGCTCTTTTTTCGTACCCTCAATTTTTACAGTAACAGAATATGGCTGCTGGGTATTATTGATTGTGCGTTTCTGCTTCAGAACGGCTGATAGATTCATTCGCGGATTATCGAGATGCCCTGTTTCAAAGTTTAGCGACCCGCCTGCCGAAAGCAATTTCACAAATTCATACGTAGATTTATCTTGCACCAATAATTCGCCGAACATCTGAAACTGCCCGAAGGGTTCTCGACGAAAATTTAAGGGAATCGTTTTATCACGCGGATTTACATACGCTATTAATCTTTCAAAATTCCCCAGAATCATTGTCAATTTAAATTTATTAGGTACGATAATAATATTCATATCATACTTCATTTTATCGACAATGCCGGCATTAATTTTTGCGGCACCTTTTTTTTCATCATTTACCGTAATTGTATTATTCTCTGTTTTTAAGGTATCAGGTATTGTTTTAATCGAATACTTCTGTTTTCCTGAAACACTATCAAGTTCATATCTGAAAACGGAAATTCTTTTTTGGAATTTTTTATCGGGCGGCATTGTTATATCCGCATCTCTTACGACTACATCGCCTGTAAGCTCAGGTGTATCGAGCGTACCCCGTAAATGAATCGGATTTTTACCGCTTGCAATTACAAATTTGCCATACATAGTAGGCATAGTTGCCTCCGATGCCGGACTTAGTACGAGAAGTTCAGGCGAACGGATGATAATATCAAGATATTTAATATCGAAACCATCAATAAGAACCGAACCCGTAAGTGATGCTTTACCTTTCGGATAATCGTTCACATCATTAGCAATAACTACCGTATCAATACTAACGGTATTATTGCGCAAGGTCATTTTTCCTGCTGCCCTATATACGATATTGGATGATAGAGTTAAAAAAGATGCTTTATAGAAACGAACAGTTCCGCCATAATTTATTTCCTGACCGTAAATTCCCTTAACGGAAATTTCGGCATCACCCAAACCATTTACCTTTGTTACACCGGGTATAAACGGAGCAATGGTAGCAAGTGATAATTCTTTGGCATTGGCAACTATATCAATAGGTTTTGTTTTGCTCCATCTGTTCTCAATATTCGTTAAGGCAATATTAACCGGCAATGAGTTAATTGTAGCTTTAAATGTAATTGGTTTACCAACAATTGCCGGATTAAGAATTGACGCTGAACCTGTAATAACGGAATCCTTACTTGTAATATCAATTATTTGGTCACCGATTGAAACTTTATTGTAAGAAATTCCTTTTACTAAACCTTGTACTTTCATTAAAGGATTGCCGAAATCACCATCAGCTTTTAATGATACAGTATCAACTTTCCCTTCCAAAGTTTTTAGTAACTCTTTAACGGAAGGAGTCATAAACGGAAAACCGACCAAGTCCGGTAAAGGAAATTGCGTTAAACGCAATGAAAAATCATTAAACTTCTTATCGGATATCTGCCCTGAAAGTTGTATGGTTTCCGCACCGGTTCTATGTAGTTCGCACTGACGTAAAGATAAACCTTCGCCGGAAAAACTTCCTAACAAATAACGCCGGATTTGCCATTCACGTCCTCCATACCCCATACGAAGTTCAGTAAAAGTAAAACCCAGCGCATTTTCATCAACGGAGGCATATCCTGCCATATCGGTATTTATGACATCGTTTATACCACCATGAATATTAAACTCCGCTTTATCTTTTCGCAGCACAAATGATGTTTTCGGAAACTTTAACTGCAAATCGTTAATCGCGAGAACGGTATCACATGCAAATGATACGGAAGCATAATCAAGAAGCGACGAATCTTTAAGATGAATCATTCTTGTTCGCATTGCTAATTGTACTTTTTGCGTTTGTATATCAGTACCGTTTGCCTTTATATGAGCACTCGGTATATTAAGCGAATCAATAATAAGATCAGTTGAATTCATGTCACCTTTTACCCAGCCATACACTTTCCCTTTTAAGTCAAGCGAAACACCATGGGTAAATAATTCAATAGGCGAAGTTTCGAGGCAGTTGATAAAGAATTTTGCATTAGCGGGAATATGATAAGGGCTTTCATCCTTTAGTGACTTTAGTTCCTTACCTGTACTTTTAACTATAGTGGAACTTTGATTATTTTGTTCACGACCAAGAATGGAATTCGTTTTTGATTGAATATCGCCGATTATACCTTTTATATTAGCAACAATTCTGTCGGTTAGTCCGAGAACCGAAAATTGACCTTTAACAATTGCTGTTATTGGCGTTGACTTGATGCTGATAGAGCGTTCATTATTCGCCTCTCTTTTAATATCCGCTTTCAACTCAAAAGGCATAAGCGATCGGTCTTTGAGCTCAAACTGTGATATGTCGGCATCCAATGTACCGGATAATGAATCAGGATGAAAACCCTGAGCAGCTGCGTGAGCATTACCACTTAAAGTCAAACCCATACCCGGATCGGCAGTAAGATAACCAAGATTGATATTATGGAAACTTGTAAGCAGATTATATGAAGGATACTTCAATACACGGAGATCGAAAGTACCGGAACAACCAAGATGTGAATAAGTCTCATTAGCAAAAACATCTATGCTATCGGAAACTGTCGAATCAGCAATGCCGAGACGTAAGGTATCAATACGAATAACACCGCCACCATACGCACCTCCCTTAAATTCCAAACGGTTATAATAACGACCTGCAAAACTTGAACGCCGTGACACCAATTCTCCCTCAGCAGTCAGATCATCAAGAGTAAATCCTTTACCCCGTGCTTTGAAAGAGCCGTTCAATGAACTTTTTACCGCCGAATTATTCGTTATTCTCGACAAATCCAAATCTGTATAATTCAAATCAGCATTATACCCCAGAGTATCACGCAAGTACAATGTAAGTTTACCTGACGCTCCTCCGCTGTTTACCGTAATAGGTTGAAAATCAAAGTATAAACTATCACGAGGGAATCCATACACATATCCTTTTGAGATATGTGCTGTACCTATAAAATCCAATTGAGGTAATGCAAGTACGATAGCATTACGCCGAACTTCATCATAATTAACCGAACTTTTTGAAAGCCATGCTTCAAATACCAATTTATCGCCGCGCGTAATATTACGGAGCCGTCCTTTTGCTTTTAAGGATGATACTTCAGTATATGCCTCAATATCCGTTATTGCCAAATCATTCAAGACACCGTTTGCTTCAAGATCAATTCGATAAACGCCCGTAAAATTTGCATAAGGTAAAAAGGCACACAAATCATCGCCTGAGAATCTTTCGGAATCTATCGTCAAAGCCAAATGTGTAGAGTCGGGCTTAAAACCTTGAAAAATGTCATCATTGATATGTGCTTCAATCGTTGCATCGGTTCGGGGTGTTTTTATGTTAAGATTCGTAATATGAGTGCCCTTTTGCGAAACATCGGCAAAAAGAGACATATCGCTCATCATAAAGCCGGACATTACTTCAGCAAATGAAAGCCCGGAAACCGAAACATTAAAACGTTTTTTAGCAATATTAGCCGAACCCGCGACGGAACAATTCAACTGCACCAAACGCATTCTATTGAAATTAAAAGCAGTACGAAAAGGTGGGGGCGTAAAAGTGGAATCATATCGCATAACGGAACATGATTCGAATGCTAAAGAGCCGAGTTCAATATCCCAATCGAACGGTTTGCCACTTGTCGTATCTTCCGACGGTTTGGCAATTCGTTCATAATTCCACACGGAATCCATACCTCTTATAAGGCGAATTTTAGCATTGTTAAGCGTTACACAACCGACGGATATTGTTTGCCGCGATAGTGCCTGGACATCAATGTTAAGACTAAGTTTAGGTATATTGGCAACGGTATCTCCGCCTTGCGCAACAACAATTACCTTTGTAATGGCAAGCCCCTCCGACCAATCGAGTTCAAAATCGCCGATATGAACGGAACCAAGTAAGGATGAGTTGATTTCGTCTTCCGCTAAAGACAAAGCCCATTGTCTTACAGGTTTAACCTCAATAGCAAGAAGAACTGTAAAGGCAATTGCAAAAATGACGGAAAGAACGGTAATGAGAATACCCTTCGATATACGAAACAATAAGCCGCGACGGCTTTTTTCCGCCTCGCCATGTTCCGTATTGTGATCTATATGTTGGGTGTTTTGTTCTGCCATAGTACAAAGTTACCTCTAAATGAGGCACAATACTCTATAACGATTAAGATGTCATAAAGTTGAGTGGGGGGTAAAACAATACAATTGTAACTAAAAACACAAATTTCTAAAAATGTGTTAATCAAAATGTTTAAAAGACTTTTTTAGTTTTGATACA